>JAQGHK010000190.1 GCA_028288875.1 Phycisphaerales bacterium
GACAACATCCTGTTGGCCGTCGCTCAGGTGTTTCCGAAAGAGAGCTCCGCCCTGCAACACGCCCGCACGATGGGGGCGATCGCCAAGGTGAACCTCACCCCGGCCGTTCACAAAAAGCCCAGCGAACTGTCCGGCGGCATGCGGCAGCGCGTGAGCGTGGCCCGCGCTTTGGCAATGAACCCGCAGGTGCTGCTGCTGGACGAACCGCTGAGCGCCCTCGACGCCCTCACCCGCGCCAATATCCAGGACGAGATCGTCCGCATCTGGGATGCCGAGCGGAAGACCGTCGTCCTGATCACCAACGACGTCGATGAAGGCCTGCTGATGGCCGACCGCATCATCCCGCTGTCGGCGGGGCCGGGGGCGTGCCTTGGGCCGTCGTTCACGGTCGACATTCCCCGGCCGCGGGATCGCAAGGCATTGAACCATGACCCTCGATTCCGACACCTCCGCGCCGGCGTGATCGAATGGCTCACCGGCCCCGGCAAGCGTGCGGGCGCAAAGGCCGTCACGCCGAAGAAAGTCGTCACGAGCGCCAAAGACGGCATGCACCTGACGGACCTATCGATCGGCTTCCTGCCGCTGACCGATTGTGCTCCGTTCATTGTCGCCAGCGAAAAAGGCTTCTTCAAAAAGCACGGCCTGAACGTTCGGTTGAAGCGCCAGAGCAGCTGGTCGCAGATCACCGACGCGCTGTCCGATGGCCAGCTTCACGCGGCCCACCTGCTGTTCGGCATTCCCGTCGCCGCGACGCTGGGCCTGCTGGGCAAGAGCAAACAGCCGATGGTCATCCCTTGGATCGCCAGTCGGAACGGTCAGGCGATCACGCTGGCCAAGAAGTTCGCCGGCCGGGCCAACGGCGACCCGAGCCAGCTCAAGCCGCTGGCCGACGCCGCGAATGCCGCCGAGCGGGCGCTGACGTTCGCTGTCACCCATCCGCTGGGCACGCACGCGATGTGGCTGCGCTACTGGCTCGGCGCGGGCGGGATTCATCCCGATGTCGACGTGACACTCACGACTGTTCCCCCTGCCGCGATGGTCGCCGGCCTGCGGCGCGAGACGCTGGACGGCCTCTGCGTCGGCGAGCCTTGGAACGCCTTGGCCGTCGATGAACACGTCGGCTTCACCGCCATCACCAGCCAGGAAATCTGGCGCGATCATCCTGAGAAAGTCTGTGCGTTTACCGAGGCATTCGCGTTCGAGCACCCCAAGACCGTGCAGGCCGTCTGCCGGGCGCTGCACGAGGCGAGCGTCTGGCTCGACGAGCCGGTCAACCGCCCGGCCGCGGCGAAGATGCTCTCGCCCGCGCACTACGTGAATGCCCCGGCCGCCATCATCGAGAAGCGTCTCAGCGGCCACACGATCTACGGCGACGGCCGCACACGAGATTTCGGCGACGGCGGCGTCACCTTCAGCCATCGCAACGCCAACTACCCGCAGCCGAAGTACGTTACCTGGTGGCTGACGCAACTGGTCCGCTGGGGCATGGCCGAGGCGAATGTCGATTACGAAAACATCGCCCGCCGCGTGGCGCGGTTCGATCTGTACGAGCACGCCGTCAGTACCATCGGCCACTTGCATGCCGGCGAAGACCGTTCGTCCGAAATGTTCTTCGATGGTCGCGTGTTCGACCCGGCCAACCCGGCGGCCTATGCCGCTTCATTCCACGTGAACACGCTTCCCGGCGAACACGCCGTACCCAACACCGCGGGGCGACCATGACCAAGCAACTTGAGCTTTTCGAGCTGAACAAAACCTACGACACGCCCAAGGGCCCGGCCGTCATCGTGCGCGACTTCACGCTCACGTTGAAGCAGGGCGAGTTTGTCGCCCTCATCGGCCACAGCGGCTGCGGCAAAAGCACCGTGCTGTCGATGGTGGCGGGCCTGACCAAGAAGACCAGCGGATCGATGATCCTCGCGGGCAAGGAACTCATCGGCGCCGGCCCCGACCGCGGCGTCGTGTTCCAGGCCCCGTGCCTGCTGCCATGGATGACCGCGTTGCAAAACGTGATGCTCGGCCTGGATCAGGTGGCCAAGGATCGCACTCGTACGGAACGCGAACGCGCCGCGGCGTATTACCTCGAAGTCGTCGGCTTGGAGCACGCCATGCACAAGCTGCCCGGCGAATTGTCCGGCGGCATGCGGCAGCGCGTCGGCATCGCCCGCGCGTTCGCGCTAAACCCGAAGATGCTGCTGTTGGACGAACCTTTCGGCATGCTGGATGCACTGACGAAGTTCGAACTGCAGCAAGTGCTGATCGATCTCTGGGGCCAAGACCAGAAGACCGCACTGATGGTCACCCACGACGTGGACGAAGCCCTCTTCCTGTCCGACCGCGTGGTGATGATGACCAGCGGCCCGGCTGCGACGATCGGCGAGATCGTGGACGTACCGTTCGCCCGGCCACGGGATCGCGCCCAACTGCTCGAAGACCCGAAGTTTTACGAACTTCGCGAGCGGTGCATCAGCTTCCTGGAAAGCCAGGACCATAAGCCGAAGCCGGCGCCGCCGGCAGAGCCGGAAGCCGTCATTGATGAACCTGTCGAAGCCGTTGCCTGAGGGTGTCAGCATGAGCGACTTCACCGAACAGCAAAAACAGTATCTCGCCGGCTTCGCGGTCGGCAGCGGGCTGACGCAATCGCTCCCGCGCAGCACGTTTGCCGCTACGCTCGGCCTGAGCGCGGCCGACATGCCCAATGGCGGCAAGGCCCCGCACGGCGATGGGTCGCCCGTGCCGGCCGAGCAGATCTGCTACACCGCCCAGGATCTTCAACTCGCCGCCGGCAAAAAGCTGACGACCGAAGAAAAAGCCAAGCGCACCCGTTTCCCGCTCGATCAATGGGACGACATCAAAGCCCACGCCGCTCGCGCCGAACCCGCTAAGGGCACCGACATCCTGGCATTCAAGTATTTCGGCATCTTCTGGGTCGCCCCCGCGCAGACCAGCTATATGGCCCGCCTGCGGTTCCCGGCCGGCATCGTGCAGAGCTATCAACTGCGCGGCCTGGCCGATCTGGCCGATCAGTATGGCGGCGGGTTTAACGACGTCACCACCCGCGCCAATCTCCAAATCCGCGAAATCAAACCCGAGAGCACCGCGCTCTTCCTCGAAGCGCTGGCCGATCTCGGCGTGGTCGCCAAGGGCAGCGGGGCGGACAACATTCGCAACGTCACGGCCAGCGCGCTGGCCGGCATCGATCCGGACGAACTGTACGACACGCGGCAGATGGCCCGCGACATGCACCACACGATCCTGAACCATCGTGAGCTGTACGGTTTGCCGCGCAAGTTCAACATCAGCTTTGACGGCGGCGGCCGGATCGCCGCGCTCGAAGACACGAACGACATAGGCTTCAGCGCCGTGAAGATGAAGGGCGGCGTTGAAGGTGGGGGCGAAATCCAATTCCGCCTCACGCTCGGCGGCATCACCGGCCATAAAGATTTCGCCCGCGACAACGGCGTAAGCCTCAAGCCTGAAGACTGCGTGGCCGCCGCGGTGGCGATCGTCAAAGCCTTCATCCTGCACGGCGATCGCACCGATCGGAAAAAGGCCCGGCTGAAATACGTGCTCGATCGCATGGGCTTCGACGGCTTCATCGCTGAAGTCGAAAAGCAGTACGGCAAGCCGTTCCCGCGAGTTGCGCTCGATCAAACCGAGCCACGCCCGGCGGTGCATAAGCACGGCCATGTCGGCGTGCACGGCCAGTCGCAGCCGGGCAAGAGCTACATCGGCGTCGTCCTGCCTGTCGCAAGAATGACCAGCAGCCAGATGCGGACGATTTCAGACTTGGCCGAGCGCTACGGCAGCCGCCATGTGCGGCTGACGGTGTGGCAGAACCTGATCATCCCCGATGTCGCCAACGACCATGTGTCGGCCGTCGTCGCGGAGATTCAGCGCATCGGCCTGGCCGTCGACAGCAGCAGCGTCCGCGCCGGCCTGGTCGCCTGCACCGGCAATGCCGGCTGCAAGTTTGCCAACGCCAACACGAAGAAGCACGCGCTGATCGCAGCCGATTATCTGGAGCAGCAGCTTCCCGATCTCGACGCCGCCGTGAACATCCACTTCACCGGCTGCCCGAACAGTTGCGCCCAGCATTTCATCGGCGACATCGGCCTGCTCGGCACGAAAGTGACCGTCGGCGAAGACATGGTCGAAGGCTATCACCTGTTCGTCGGCGGCGGCTACGGAGCCGACCAGGCGATTGGTCGAGAACTGAAGCGAAATATCGTGGCCGACGACGTGCCGCACGTGATTGAAAGCTTGCTTCGCGGCTATCTCGCCGAGCGCACCG
>JAQGHK010000218.1 GCA_028288875.1 Phycisphaerales bacterium
TCGACATCCTCCGCCACATTCGGATTCATCATC
Organism: Phycisphaerales bacterium; assembly: GCA_028288875.1. GTDB lineage: Bacteria > Planctomycetota > Phycisphaerae > Tepidisphaerales > Tepidisphaeraceae > RYN-431. The sequence goes on from JAQGHK010000218.1 coordinate 34, forward strand.
CGAGCCTGAACCGCGTCTGGTTCGATCAGCTGGTTGCTCATGAATTGAGCAACGGCATGATCCAAGTGAAGACACGCAATCTTCCTGAGCTGAATTTCCTCCAGATGCAGGGCCAGCAGCCCTTCACGGCCGCGGCACAAACGGTCACCGGCCGTCTTGTTTCGGTTTTGTTTCACTGCGATCACCTGCCGCGCGGCGGCGTGTTCGCTGAAAACAACCGTCCGGTCCCTTTAAACCCCGATTACGCGTTCGATACCTTCATCACCGGCCCCTGCAATCGCCTCGCCCACGCCGCGAGCGTCGCCGTCAGCGAACAGCCCGGGAAGGCCTACAACCCGCTGTTCATCCACGGCAACGTGGGTCTGGGTAAGACGCACCTGCTGCAGGCCACCTGCCAGAAGCTGCTGGAGCGCAATCCCGACGCGCAAATCCTGTATCTGTCCTGCGATTCGTTCATCAACCAGTTCATGGCCGCCATCGAGGCAAACACCATGAGCGAGTTCCGCAACCGCTATCGTCATGTGGACGTGCTGGTGATCGACGACATTCACTTCCTCGGTGGCCGTGAACGCAGCCAGGAAGAGTTTTTCCACACCTTCAACACACTTTATCAACAGCACAAGCAGATCATCCTCAGCGCCGATTGCCCGCCGAGTGAGATCCCGGAACTGGAAGAACGCCTCACCAGCCGCTTCAACTGGGGGCTGGTCGCCAAGATCGATAAACCCTGCTACGAAACGCGGGTGGCGATTCTGCGCCGCAAAGCCCGTTTGCGCGCCATTGAGCTGCCGGAAGACGTCGTCTGCTACATCGCGGCCAAGATCGAAAACAACACGCGCGAACTCGAAGGCGCCATCACCAAGCTGCAGGGCATGGCCCTGCTCACCGGTGGCACCATTGATATCGAAATGGCCAAGGCCGCCCTCGGCGATTCGCATCCGCCGGAACAGAAGCGGATTACGATCCAGCAGATCATCGACGGCGTCGTGAAGTATTACGGCGTCCGCGTCGCCGACCTGCAGAGCAAAAAGCGCAACAAAAGCATCGCCTGGCCGCGCCAGGTCTGCATGTTCCTCGCCCGCAAGCACACGCGCTATAGCCTGGAAGAAATCGGCGGCTACTTCGGCGGCCGCGATCACACCACGGTCCTCCACGCCGTCCGCACCGTCGACGGCGATATGAAAGAAGACCCAGAGATCAGCCGGCAGGTCAACCAGATCGATAACGAACTGGCGAAGGTCTAAATCAAGAGCAGATTTCACCACGGAAACACGGAGCCACGGAGAAGAAAAAGCCAAAGCGTGGAAATTGGTTTAGACGGCCGCTGCGTGGCCTCGACCGTCGCTTGCGTCATCGCCTCGCCCAAGCAAGGCGATGACGCAAGCGAGGATCACAGCCACACCCCATTCGCTCCCTCGCCTTTTTTCTCCGTGTCTCCATGCCTCCGTGGTGAATCTTCCTACCTTCCCCGCGTACACTCCTCCCGTGCATCAGTCCGACTTCGCCGCCGCCCGCGCCATCTGTAAGCGGCACGCCAAGAGCTTTTATTTCGCTTCGCATTTCCTCCCGAAGCAGAAGCGGCTGTACGCCTATGCCGTCTATGCGTTCTGCCGGCTCTTGGACGACGCGGTGGATGAAGCACCCGATGACGCCTCACGCATGCAGCGGCTGATCGCCTTCGACGAAACGCTGGACGCCCTTTACGCCGGCGATCTGCCGAAAGACCCGATCGAGCAGGACGCCGCCCTGCGCGCCTTCGCCACCACGGTGAAGGAATGCCAGATCCCGAAAAAGCTGTTCCAGGAGTTGGCCGAGGGGTGCCGGATGGACCTCACGGTCACGCAATACGCGGATTGGCCGGCGCTGAAAAACTATTGCTACCACGTCGCCGGCGTGGTCGGCGTGATCATGTGCCACGTGTTCGACCTGCACGATGCCGCCGCCCACGCCCGCGCGATCGACATGGGCAACGCGATGCAGATCACGAACATCCTCCGCGACGTGGCCGAGGACCTGAAAATGGGCCGCGTGTACCTGCCACAAGACGACCTCGCCCGCTTCGGCGTCACGCCAGCAACACTGTCGGCCGGCCAAGTGACGCCGCAGTTCGTGGCGATGATGCAATTTGAAATCCAACGCTCCCGCGACCTCTACGCCGCCGGCGCGAAGGGCTTGATGATGATCCCCAACGACGGCAGCCGTTTCACCGCCGCCGTCATGTCGACGGTGTACGGCGGCATCCTCGACGCGATTGAAAAGCAGAATTATGACGTGTTCACCAGACGCGCCCGCCTCAACGGCCTACAAAAACTAAAACGCCTGATCGCAGCCAGAGCGCTCACCAGAACTCCCTCGCCCGGTATGGCCGGGAGAGGGTAGGGTGAGGGCTTCCATCGGCACCTGGCGAACGAATGGCGGGCCGGAAGGGAGAGTCGTCCTGCCGTCAAAATGAGCTGCCGCGATCAGCGGAGCGCGTCGCTAAGCCCTCACCCTAGCCGCGTGACTGTGGCACCTCCCGGCCATACCGAGAGAGGGGATAAGAGACGCCGCTTTCGGTTCGCCGTAAGATCGCCCAACCCATGCCCACGCTGCCGCTCTTCACGCCCAACGCTATCGCCGACGCCAGCCACGCCGTGCGGGCGCCCGGCGGTTACGAGTGGTGGTATTTCGATGCCGAAGACCCGGCCACCGATACGCAAATCGTCGCGATCTACCTCCACGGCTTCATCTTCCACCCCGGCTACCTACGGGCGTACAAAAAATTCATCCGCCGCCCGACGAAAACACTGCCGCCATTGCCGGACAATTACGCCTGCATGTATTTCGTCGTCTATCGCGGCGGAAAAATTCTCACGCAATCGATGACGCATTACCGGGCCAGCCAGTACGCCGCCGCGAGCGATCGCGTAGATGTCGGCATCGGTCCGAATACGCTGACGAAAAACAACGCCACCGGCACTCTGAATTTGCATGTCGATACCACCCCATGGAAGCTGACCGGGCGTGGGCCGCAAACGTTGACCAATGAGCGCCTCGTCGCCGATATCGCCTTCATCCCGTCGCTTGCGCATTCGCCTTGCGAGCGCCGTTTCCTGTCGCGCGAGATGACGCACGCGGATCATCACTGGGTGATCGCCAATCCGCTGTGCGACGTGAAGGGAACGATCACAATCGCACCCGCGGATTCCGCAGCCGCAGCGAATGCGGGCGTTTCCGAAACAATCAAATTTGCGGGCCGCGGCTATCACGATCACAACTACGGCACCGCGCCGCTAGGCCCGGGGCTGGCGAAGTGGATCTGGGGCCGCGCGCTAGTCGGCGATGGCATGGCCGCGAAAGTGGTCACGTTCCACTACGCCGTCCCGCGTGATAAATCGCTGCTGCCGGAATCGCATCTGGTGATCGCGAGCGAGCAGGGTGTGGAGGAGAAATCGATCAAGCCGCTGATCGCGTTCGACCGCCGCACGGCGCTCGGCCTAGCGTTCCCCTCGCGCATCGAATGGCCGGGCGTGATGGCGCTGAGCAATCCGCGCGTGATCGATCCGTCGCCGTTCTATCTGCGGCTGCAATACGACGCCGACGTGAACGGCCAGCGCACGACCGCTTTCTGCGAAGCCGCTTATCCGCACCGCCTGCGCTGGCCGGTGCTGGGGCGGATGATCGAAATGTCGATCGACACCCGGGCGCTGCGCGTTTGACCGCGCAAGTGCGCATCGCCCCGTAAAAACAAGCATATTTTGGCCGCCAGCGGGGGTGCCCGGCGGTAAAATCAGTAGCGATGAAAGCCGCCGCGCGAGCGTTCGTTTTTGGAGTTCTCGTCCGCGTTGCCGCCGTCGCGGCACCGATGGTTGCTTTGTTCGTCGGGCTCGCAAGGCGTAAGTCGCACGGCGGTCTGGGTAAGCTCCGCACGGCCGCGGCGCCTGTTTTTTCGGCCTTGGCTCTGGCCGGCCCTGTACTTAACGAGCGCTGCGCGATTGCAAATATTCGGAGCAAGATTGGACGTGTTTTTTCGACTTACGTGCGATTCGGTTCTGCGAAATGCGAGTTTGGAAAGACGCCGATTACTCGGCGAAGTTTTTCGGCTTCGTCGGCGGGGCGGGGGTGGCGGGGCTGGTGCTGGGGATTGCCGGCGGGCCGAGGCGGAAGACGCGGCCGGTTTTGCTTTCGATCCGCTCGTGCCCGTTCTTCATTTCCATTCGGCCGTAGTCGACGATGTACAAAGCGCCGTCCGGCCCGAACTTCACGTCGATGGGGCGTTCCAATTCCAGTTCCGATTTATCGTTCTGGCTGGCCGGCATGCGGCGGGTGTTTACGACGAAGTCGCTCACGCGCTTCGTATCCAGATCAACGGCCTTCACCTGGAAGCCTTGCGGGCCGACTAGTTTCTGCCCACCGGTGGCGAACGGCGAGCGGTCGCCGGAGAGCGCCACGACCAATTGCCCGCGGAACGGCTTGAACGGCTCGGCCGGCTGGTCCGGCACGAACGCCATCTTCGCCGCGCCGGAAAGCGGGGCGAATCGACCGCGCATCAGCGTGTTCTGGTCCGGCGGAATCAGGCCGCTGGCCTCGTGGTCCACAAGCGTGGCCAGTTCCGGGTAACCCGTCCGCATCAGCAGTTGCGAAGGCGGCTGAAAGCGGGCGTCGCCGATGGGAACCAAGTCTGTGGAGAAGTCGGGGAAGCCGTACCAGATCTGCCCGCCCAGCGGCACGCGGAGCACGGCATCGGGATCGTCCTTCACCGGACGCGTGCCGCGAAGCTCCATGCCGTTGTTGCTGGCGAAGAGGTTGCCGAATTCGTTGAACACCAGCCCGCGCGGCAGACGCAGGCCGTGGGCTTCGACGCGGAGGTCGCCGCCGTCGATGTTGACCGAGTAGATCGCCGCCGTCGGCTTGCCGTTCAGCGGAGCGGGGATGCGGAGCTGTTTGCTCGTGCCGAACGCCTGGAACGGCGCGGTGACGGCGATGTCGTCGCCGCCGAACAGGCCGCCCTTGGGGTTCGGCGTGGTGAAGCGATAGCCGTTGAGTTTGACGGCCGTATAGGGGCGATCGGCGGCGTCAGGGTGGTCTTCCACCCAGCCGACTTCCCAGTTGTCCATGCCGACCACGCCGCTGTTGGTCGCCGCGCCCAAGCCAAAGTAGAGGCGCCCGTTGCTCGGATGGACGGCGATGTCGGTCAGCCCGAAGTCGCCCATGGCAGGCAGGTCGGCAACGATGGTGGTGTGGTGGCCGTCGTAATCGAGAGCGGTGATCACGCCGCGGTCGTTCTCGTCACGGTGGGTGATGTAGATCTTCCCGTTCGCCAGCGCCATGCCGCCGATCGGGCCGATGATGCGGAACTGTTCGTCCAGCAGGGGGATGCGCGTGAAGCGTGGGTAGATCGGGAACGATTCGCCGTTGGGCAGGAAGCCGACGATCTGCGGCTCATTAAACCGGCCGCCGCCGCTCTCGGCGATCACGACCGAGCCCTTGTACCGCTCATCGCTGGCTTCAAAACCGATGGCACACGGGGCGGTCAGGCCGGCGATGAAGGGGGTCAGCTGAAGGTCGTTGGGGTATTCAACTTCGGTGCGGTCGATGATCGGCCGGTCGTCCAGGGCGATCACATGCGGCCCCCGCGCGCACCCGCTGGCCCAGAGTGCCCCAAGGCACACGGCGAGGGACGCGGCGTAACACGCCCGATTGCGACGAGGCCAATTGCGAACGGAAAGGATCGGCACCGTTATAAAGCGTACAGGCCCACGCACCCGCACTCAAGCAACACGGCCCCCAGCAGCGGGCCCGGCGACGTCCGAATAACGCAAGCTTGCAAACCCGCCGCCAAGCCTTATTATCTTCGCCCCAGCGCCTCGATAGCTCAATTGGTAGAGCAGCTGACTCTTAATCAGCGGGTTTCAGGTTCGAGTCCTGATCGGGGCATTCAATTCGTGTCTGTTTTTACAAGCCTGCGCTCTGCAGGCTTGTTGTCATTTGTCATTCATCGCTATGCCGAGGCCGCCGGAGCTTTGTTGGGCCGGATAAGCGTTACACCTTGCCTGAATTCGGCATTAGTTCGGGTTCTTATAGGGGTAAGGGGGGTGTATTTGTCTGGCCGTGCCGGGTCGCACCTTAGACACTATTACTCTACGCCTTCAGGCGAGGAGTGCATGTCGGAAAACGGGGCTCGGAAACAACGTGAACGGTCTGGTTCGTTGCATCGGTCGATGCATCGATCGATGTCGCGTCGTGCGGCAGCGGAGCGGCTTGAAGAGCGGCGGATGTGGGCGGCCCACATTGTCGGCAGCAGCACCACGTACGCCACCATCCAGGCGGCTGTGGATGCCGCGCTGGCGGGCGCGACCATTACCGTCGACGCCGGCACGTATGCGGAAAAGGTGACCGTCACCAAGTCGCTGACGATCAACGGCGCCCAGTCGGGCGTGGACGCGCGGCTCACCAGCCGCACCAATGGCGCGGCCACTGGTGAATCGATCGTCACCGGTACCACCAACAGCGGCGGTAAGAGCACGGCGTTCTACGTCAACGCCAGCGACGTCACGATCGACGGCTTCACCGTACAGGGCGAAACCGATCCATCGTTGACCGTTGGCGCCGGCATCGTGATTGCGCCGAACCGCTTCGGCACGCACGTTGTCAACAACATCATTCAGAACAACGTGACAGGCCTGTTCCTGGCCAACAACAGCACGACCGACCCGGCCGTCATTCAGTACAACGTGTTCCGCAGCAACAACGTCAGCGGCACGAATGGCGGGCGGGGCATCTACACGAACCAGACGATCGCCGGCACGACGCTCACGAACGTCACGATCGACTCCAACACCTTCATCAACAACCTCGGCGGCAACGGCACGACCGGACTGGAAGCGGCGATTTCGCTGGAGGCCACCGCCAGCGGTCGCCAATCGAACCTTCGCATCACCAACAACACCATGACCGGCAACGGCAAGGCGATGCTGGTCTATAACGCCAGCGGCCTGTTGATCCAGGGCAACATAATCACCGCCACGCAGGACCAGTACAGCGGGACGCTGCGCTTCGAAGGCAACGTTCAGAACGTCAATATTCAGTACAACAACATCTACAACAACACCGGCCCTGCCGTGGCGGTGGATAGTAAGGCGACTCCCGGCGACAGCAGCGGCTTCGTGGCCAACTTCAACAACTTCTACGGCAACAACGGCGCATACGCGGTGCCGATCTCGGTGGTGTTTGAAGCCGCCCGCTACACCGGCGCGTTTGATGCGCGCAATAACTTTTGGGGCAGTTCCACCGGCCCCAGCGGCAATGGTCCGGGCACCGGCGATGCCGCCTCGGCCGGCGTGTTTCAAACCGGCACCGGCCTGGGCTGGGCGCTCACGGCCGGCGGCAGCCTGCTCTACTCGCCGTGGAGCACGACGATGGTCGCCCAGCCGGGCGTGATTCCCGCGGCGCCCATCGGCGTGACGGCCGTCGCGTCGGGGCTTACGGAAGTAACGATCAACTGGACCGACGCCGGCGCGGTCGGCAGCACGGCGGGCTTCGCGATTCAGCGGAGCAGCGACGGCGTGAACTTCGCGCAGGTCGCAACCACGCTTGCCGGCGTCACGCGCTTCGTCGATCTGACCGTCTCCGCCGGCACGACGTACACGTACCGCATCGCGGCGACCAACTCGAACGGCAGTTCGGCCTTCAGTGTCGTCGCCAGCGACACGACGCCCGCCGTCGGGTCGTCCTCCGTCAAATTCAGCACGATCAACTGGGTCAGCGCCACGACCGATTACGGGTCGGTCACGCGTAACCTCAGCGTCGCGGGCAATCCGCTTACGATCGGGACTGTCACATACGGTACGGGTATCGGCACGCACGCGGTTTCCAACATCGTCTACAACCTGGCCGGCGCGTACTCGAACTTCATGGCGGATATCGGCGTGGATGCCGAGGTAAACAGCAAGGGCACCGGCCACATCATTTTCCGCGTCGTCGGTGATGGGAAAACGCTATACGACAGCGGCGTGCTGCTGAACCGGATGGCGCCGGTCAGTATCAATGTCGACGTAACCGGCGTCACCACGCTGACGCTAATCGCCACCAACGGCGTGTCTGGCATCGATTACGATCACGCCGACTGGGCTGCGGCCGAATTGATCTCGGCGCCGCTGGGTGCTGCGTTGCCGGTTTCGCCATCAGGGCTGGTGGCGGCGGCGGCCTCGTCGTCGCAGGTGAATCTGAGCTGGACGAATAACGCGCCGAGTGCGACGAGCTTCGTTATCGAGCGGAGCACCGACGGCCTCACCTTCGCCCAGATCGGCACGGTAACGGGAACTGTGCAAGCCTATTCCGACCAGGCCGTCGGCGGGGGGACGAGCTACACCTATCGCGTGGCGGCGGTGAATGTGAACGGCGCTTCAACGTTTAGCCCGGTCGCGGTGGTCACAACGCCCGCGGCGGGGTCCATCACGACTTACCTGAGCGACCTGAACTGGGCGAGCGCTACCACTGGTTACGGCACCGTGCGTAAGAATCTCAGCATCGCGGGCAATCCGATCCAAGTGAGCGGCGTCACGTACGCCAAGGGCATTGGCACGCACGCGGTGTCGAACATCGTTTACAACCTCGGCGGCGGCTACACGAATTTCCTGTGCGACATCGGCGTCGATTCGGAAGTGCTGACCAAGGGCACGGCCTCGATCAATTTCAAGGTGCTCGGCGATAACGGCGTGGTGCTTTACCAGAGCGGCAATCTCACCAACAGTAGTGCCACGCTCAGCATCAACGTGAACGTGACGGGTGTGCAGACGATGACGCTGGTGGCCACGAACGGCATTGCCGGCAGCATTGACTACGACCATGCGGATTGGGCCGGGGCGCGATTGCTGTCATCGGCGAGCCAGCCGCCGGCGGCGCCGACGAATCTGGTCGCCGTCGCTTCATCTACGACGCAGGTGAACCTGAATTGGACGAACACCGCGCCTACGGCGACAGGGTTCATCGTTCAGCGCGCGGTCGGCACAACCGGAACTTATACGCAGGTCGGCACGACAGCGGCCGGCGTTACGACGTTCTTCGACAAGACCGCGGCGGCCGGGACAAACTACGCCTATCAAGTCATCGCGATCAACGGCGCCAGCCCCTCGCCGGCATCGAATACGGCCACCGCCACTACGCTGTCGGCGAGCGCGATTGTTACGAATCTCAGTAACCTCACTTGGACGAGCGCCACCACCGGCTACGGCACGATCCGAAAGAACCTGAGCGTGAGCGGCAACGCCATCACCTTGCGGGGCGTAACGTATGCGACCGGCATCGGCGCGCACGCCGTGTCGACGATCAGCTACAACCTCGCGGGCGGGTATACCAACTTCGTTTCGGACGTCGGTGTCGATGACGAGGTAAATGGCAAAGGCGTTGGCTCCGTCGTCTTCCAAGTCTATGGCGACGGGCAATTGCTGTTCGACAGCGGCACCGTGACCAACGCCGGCCCGATCGTCAGTCTGAATGTTGCGGTTGCGGGTGTACAGACGCTCACGCTAGTCGCGACGAGCGCCATCCCCAACAATATCGACTACGCACACGCTGATTGGGCCGGCGCGCGGCTGGTCGTGTGAGACTGCCACCGGCCAATATCCGGCATGACTTATGCCGGATATTCGCAGATTTTCATTGAAGATAATCGCTGACAGCTTAATCTAGCTGAAGCTGCATTCTGCGCGATGGCGGGGGACGTCTGCATGACGGTCGCGTAAGTCCCGCCATGGTCGCCTCCGTAAGCGAAGCAGAGCGTTCGATCCTTTCGACCAGGGTGGGTCTGCCAGTGCGTCAAAACGCGATTAGCCTATCGGCGCTCGAGTTGCTCCAGGCGCGCCGATTCTTCAGCCTCACGCCGACCATCGGCGGAGATGCGACCACGCTGGAAGCAAGTTCCTACCAATTGCAGCTATCCGCCTCGGGGGGCACGCCGACGTCGTGGCAGATCAACTGGGGGGACAACAGCGAGGTCCAATCGGTCGCTGGCAATCCCACCTCCGTCGCGCACAGCTTCACGCACATTGGCAGCTATGCCATCACGGCGTCGGCCTTGGACGAAAGCGGTTCTTACCCTGCGACGCGGTGGGGCGTGGACGTCGCGCTGGATCACAAGACAGCGGCCGGCGCCCCGGCAGGGTCGCACGTCGTTCTTCAATCCGATGGAAAAATGATTCTCGCCGGGACGTTGGGGGGGAACGCCGTCGTTTCCCGCTATCTGACGAATGGCGACGTTGATCCGTCATTCGGCACGAACGGCGTGGCCCAGTTCAGCCTCGGTTCGATCGCGAGCGTTGTCAGCGGCGTGTGCGTGGATTCACTGAACCGAATCGTGCTGGCCGGCAATGCGAATAACCAGATGGTCGTGGCGCGCTTAACGGTTGACGGGGGAATGGATTCGTCCTTTGACGGCGATGGTATCCGTCCGATCGCATTCTCCGCTGCCAGTGCCGCTACGGCCGTTACGACCGATGCGGCGGGCAAGGTCATTGTGGTCGGGAACCTGGGCGGGGCATCCGTCTCGTTTGCGATGGCCCGCCTGAACACGTCGGGAGCGCTCGACAGCACCTTCGATGGGGACGGCCTGATCGCGACGAATTTCGGCCGGGCCAACTCGTATGTCGGAGCGGCGGTCATCGTGCGGCCCGGTGCCGGCATCGTCGTGGCGGCCAATGGCGTCACGAACGCCGTCGCGGCCGTGCTGGCCCGGTTCAACATCGCGGACGGGACTCTCGATTCGAGCTTTGGCAGCAACGGAACGCTTGATGTTGTCTTTCGGAAAGGTGCTTCCCAAGTCTCTTCGATCGCGGCACGGTCAGACGGCAAGATCATTCTGGGCGTCAATAATAGCGCCGGCTACCTAGCAAGGTACAGCGCCAGCGGCACATTCGAAGCCGCCAGCAGCACGACCAAATTTGTTTCCGTTGGTTCAGACGGTCTGGCGGCGCAAGGCGATGATAAGTTTGTGGTCGTCGGGATGGCGACGGTCGGCACGCAAACTTTGATGGCGCTGTCGCGCTTCAATGGCGATGGTTCTCCGGACCTGACGTTTGGCATCCGCGGGCAGGTCAGTCTGGACAGTGGCTCAGTCCCATCGGTGGCAGTACTCGGCAGCCAGCAGATCGTGACCGCGGTCACAGCGGATGACAACACGGTTTCATTGAGCCGGCAGCGATTCGACGCAGGCAGTTCCGTCCAGGTCACGGCACAGCGACAGTTCTCGATCAGCGGCCCGACGGACGCCCCAAGCGGACAGCCGTATTCGCTGTCGCTGGTCTCGAGCAATTTCGATGCGGCAGTCGCCTCCACTTGGAATGTGGATTGGGGCGACGGCACGATCAGCACGTATCAGGTCAATGTCAACGCAGGAAACCCAGCCACAGTCACTCACCTTTATCCTCAGCAAACCGGCGCCTGGACCATCAGTGCGACGGCCAGCGACATGACGGGGACGCAATCGGTCGGGTCGCTCAATGTGTTCGTGGCGGGACTTCAGCCGTTCGCGCCAAGCCTTCTGACCGTGCTATACGCCGGGGCGGAGGACTTTTTCGATTGGACAAGCCCGCATGCGGGGCCGGCGATGGACGGCTATGTGATTCAGCGGTCGGCGGACGGTGTAACCGGCTGGGTCGATGTGCTCAGCGGCATCAGCCCCGCCGACGCCTCCGCGTCAGTCCCCGTGGCACGTAAGGCGTACTATCGCATCGGGGCCTACAACGCGGCAGGGGTCACGTATTCCGGCGTATCGACAACGACGAATCACCCGGAAGACCTTGAAGTCACCCTGTCGGCGACCGTCCAGCGATCGCCGGCCACCATTACGCTGCACTGGCCGACCACTATCGGCGCGAGCTACGAGGTTTATCGACGGCTCAAGGGGCAGTCCGCATGGGAGCTCCGCGGCGACAACGTTAGCGGAACGTCCTTCGCGGATTCGTCGACGGTCGGCACCACCTACGAGTACCGCGTAGACCGGCAGCTGAACTCCCAGGTCGCGACCGGCTACATCGCCAGCGGCATTGACCTGCCGCTGGTGGAAGATCGCGGCAAGCTGATTCTGCTTGTCGACAACCGCTTCGTGACGTCGCTGCAGAGTGAGCTCGCGACGCTGTACCAGGACCTGGTCGGCGACGGCTGGACGGTTATTCGTCATGACGTGGACCCCAATGCGAGCGCGACGTCGATGCACGATCTGATCCACAGCGACTACCTCGCTGACCCGACGCGGGTGAAACAGGTTTATCTGTTCGGCCACGTCCGGGTGCCGCAGGCCGGGAATCTTTTAGGTCCTGACGGGCATTTTGAGCGCGCCGGGGCGTGGCCCGCAGACGGGTACTACGGCGACATGAATGGCACGTGGACGGATGTAAATGGTCCGGGGCCCTTCAACGGCGGTTATTCAAACCAGATCGGCGACGGAAAATTCGATCAAGATGTCTTCGCCGGCGACTTGAAGCCCGAACTCGGCGTTGGGCGCGTGGACCTCCACGACATTCAAGACCCGCTCCAGCCCAACGCAAGCGCCTTGGATCAGGAAACCAGCTTGCTGCGCCGCTACCTGCAGAAAGAGCACGCCTATCGTGCGGGCCAGTGGAATATTCGCCAGCGCGCTCTGATCGAATTGTACTCGCCGAACCCGGCGTTCTCGCCGCAGGCGTTTGCGAGCTTCGGGCCGCTGGTGGGGCCGGATCAGATCGAGACGACGGACTGGCTGCCGTGGCAAGATCAGCCCACCTACCAGTACGGATATGTCGAGCATGACGGCGGCGACGATGTCATGCACAGTATCATCACGACAAGAGACCTGTTGCTGCAGGACCATCCGTCCGTCCCCATGGTGTTTAACACCTTCACGGGAAGTTATTTCGGTCGCTTTGACGTGCCGAACAATGACTTTCTTCGAGCGCCGCTGGGCGCAACGGGCTATGCCCTCAGCAACGTCTGGGGCCTCGGCACGGATTGGTCGTTCATTCACATGGGCTTGGGCGAAACGATCGGATACAGCGCGGCCTTTACTCAGAATGGACTGAACACGGAGCAGAGCACGTCCATCTACGCGTCGCTGATGGGCGACCCGTCGCTGAGGGCGAATATCGTCTCGCCGGCGACGAATCTGGGCGCGACGTATCAGGGCAACGGCGTCGCACTCGCCTGGACCGCGTCGGCCGATGCGGCGGTGCTGGGATATAACGTGTATCGCAGCACGTCCATCGACGGCGCATTCACCAAGATCAGCGGCTCGACTCCGTTGGCGTCCACCGCATTTATCGACACCACGGCAGGCAACGGGCACTACGTCTACATGGTCCGGGCCGTGAAAAGCCAGGAAACCGCCAGCGGGACGTACATGGACGCCAGCGAGGGCGCCTTCTTCACAGGAACGCCGACGGTGGCGTCCTCGATGGTGGTCGGCAGCGGGATGGTCTCAAGATCTTTCGTTCGCGATGTGACGCTCTCGTTCGGTGCCCCGGTTAACCTTGCCGCCGCAAGCATTGCCCTCACGCGGCGAACAGGTTCCGGGCCGGCGAGTGTCGCATTTTCGCTGGCGAGCAGTGACGGCGGGCTGACGTACGTGGTCACGCCGAGCGCCGCCGCGGCTTCGAACGGCTCTTTCGCGGACGGCGCTTACGATCTGACAATCAGTACGAGCGCTGTGACGTCCGTGGCGGGCGGCGGCTCGATCGGCGGGCCCGACCGCACCTACTCGTTTTACCGGCTGACGGCCGACGGGAACGGCGACGGCATTGTGGACTTCAACGACTTCTTGCTGTTGCAGAATTCATTCAACCAGACGTTCCCGGCAGGACAGGCCGCGAGCGATACGAATGGGGATAACGTTGTCGATTTCAACGACTTCCTCGACCTGCAGAACCACTTCAACATGTCGATCACGCTCTAGCGACAGCATTTGTCGGCCTGCCGGTGCAGCGGCGGGACGTAGTGCATATCATCCGGCATGACCTACGCCCGCCTCGGCCAGACCGGCCTGAAAGTGTCTCGGATTTGTCTGGGTTGCATGAGCTACGGCGTGCCGGACCGCGGCGCGCATCTCTGGTCGATGGATGAAGCCGCGTCGCGGCCGTTCATCAAGCAGGCGCTCGACGCCGGCATCAACTTCTTTGATACCGCGAACGTCTACTCCGACGGCACGAGCGAAGAGATCGTCGGCAAGCTGCTCCGCGAATCGGCCAAGCGCGAAGACTACGTGCTGGCGACCAAAGTGCACGGCCGGATGCGGCCGGGGCCGAACGGGGCGGGGCTGAGCCGTAAGGCCATCATGCACGAGATCGACGCGAGCCTGACGCGCCTCGGCACGGACTATGTTGATCTCTACCAAACGCACCGCTGGGACGCCGAGACGCCGATCGAAGAAACGGTCGAGGCACTGCACGATGTCGTGAAGGCCGGCAAGGCGCGGTACGTCGGGGCGTCGAGCATGTACGCGTGGCAGTTCGCCAAGGCGCTTTTCGTCGCGACGCAGAACGGCTGGACGCGGTTCGTCTCCATGCAGCCGCATTACAACGTGATCTATCGCGAGGAAGAGCGCGAGATGATCGGCCTGTGCCTGGATCAGGGCGTCGGCGTCATCCCGTGGAGCCCGCTCGCCCGCGGCCGATTGGCCCGGCCGTGGGATGCACGCAAGGAAGGCATACGGGCCGACACCGATCAGTTCGGGAAAACGCTGTACGCCGCGACGGAAGACTCGGACAAGCAGGTCGTCGATGCCGTCGAAAAGATCGCGAAGCAGCGGGGCGTGCCGATGGCGCAGATCGGCCTCGCGTGGCTGCTTCGCCAGCCGGGCGTGACGGCCCCGATCATCGGCGCGACCAAGCCGCAACATTTAGCTGATGCCGTGGCGGCCGACGCATTGGTATTGAGTGACGAGGAATGTCAGGCGTTGGAATCGCCATACGTGCCGCACCCGGTGTTGGGCTTCAAGTAGGACGACGCTGCCCCGTCGGTGTGGCCGCCGTTCTTATGGGACGGCATGCTACGCACGGCGGGAATTCGCCAGATTCACCGGTCAAGTGCCGTCCGATTAGGTATTTCTACTGGCCCGGCCATCGGTGAATTGCATAGTTGTTTCAGCCACATTCGGCAGGAGCAGAACATGTTAACGTTAATGACGCCTTGCGAACCCCCCATCCGTAGCATCTGGCATTTGGTCAGCGGCGTGGCGGTGCTGGCGGTGTTGTGGGCGATTACCGTCGTCGCGTGGCAATGGCTCGCGCGCTGATCGTCTCTTTGCTATTAACGAAAAGCGGATGAATCGCCCAGGTGGTGATTCATCCGCTTTTCGTTGCTGAAGTGTGTTCTTTTAAAGTTGCGGTTTACCGTGCGGCTTCGCTGGTCGAGGCCAAGCTCGGCGGAACCATGCCGCTGGAAACCGTGCCCTTGGCGAGGTCGGCAGGGTCGACCGGTTCGATCGATTGCGGGGTGATCAGCTTGATCTGCCGGGCCGTGTCGTCAGTAACGGGGCCACGGACACCGACGAACGTGCCTTCGCGGCTGACCGTGTCGGCATTGGCGTCGGACAAGTAGATCACCGTGCGCCCGGTGGCCGGGTCGGTCAGGCGATAGAGGGTCTTGCCATTGCTCGGCAGCGAGCTGGCCCGCAGCGTGCCGACGGCGGTGTAGCGCTTCGACTCGTTGGCCGCCATCCGCTGGGTGATTTCTTTGGCCTCTTCACGGAGCGGCATCTGCGCCTGCTCGCGGGTCTGCCTCTCGGCGCTGGCCTGCTTGAGCGTTTCGGCCGCTTCCTTGCGAAGGGTCAGGCCCTTCAGGCGGAAGTCGGCGATCTGCATCATCGACGACGGCACGGCCTTGGCGTCGACCACCTTCTGGTAACGGCCGATCAGATCGTCAATCGGCTGCTCAGCCAGCGGCAGCTTGGTGGCGGCGTTGAAGCGGGCCTCCAGGGTTTCAAACGATTCATCTTCGACGGCCGCAACGGCGGGTTGCGTGGCGGGGCCAGTGTCCGACGGGCCCGTGGTGGGCGTACCGCCGGCGAGTTGACCGGGTTCGGTCTTGCCGGCAACGCCGCTGTCCGCCGGCTCGGTGGTCGGCTTTGCAGTGTCGAGCCCCGCTGGAATCGGCGGAACGACTACCAGCTTCGGGCCGCCGCCGTTGTTGTCCGCAGGCTTGTCCCCAGGCTTGTCGTTTGCACCCGGCTGGTTCACCACCAGCTGGCCATGATCATTGACGACGGTGACGCGTTTTACGAGCTCGACGAACCGCTTGTGCACGTAAGCGAACGCGCCGGCGGGCGGGGCGATCTGATAATATTCTTCCTGCTGGCCGATGATTTTGACGTCCGTGCCGGCCTTCACCTGCGTCACGACCTTGCCGTACGACTTGCTCAGCGGCGAAGCGATGCGGACGTTAACGGCCGTCGCATCCTCGCGAACCCGGCCGACGGCGCCATTGCCGCGGGCGTCGATCCACGCTTTGCCGACCAGGCAGTACACGCCGTCGGGGGGCAGCACTTTCAGCCAGTCGCCGTTATTGCCGACGACGGTTAGGGCATCGCCTTTAGACAGCTTGGCGACGGGGTAATCGTTCTCACTGCTGTCGCTGCGGGCGTACACATTGTCGGCATTAACAATGGCCGAGAACTGGTACGGGCCCATCTGGTCGGGCGCGAGGTCTTCGCCGAACGTGGCGGAGGCCGCGATCGAGAGCGCAGCAAGGCAGGCGGGGGCAATCATCAGACGGGGCATGTAGGGCTCCTTCGGCGACCTGAAACTTCCGTGTTATCGGACGCGAACGTGAGTGCACATCATGCCGGCGCACGCCCTTGCGATCAAGTGAGACAAAAGACCCAGCCACGCTGTTTGGCCCTTACGCCTTGCGTTTCGCCCGGCTAAACTCACCGCCCCATGATCCTTGCAGGCGACATCGGCGGCACCAACACCCGGCTGGCCATCTTCGACGATCAGCAGAAGCCGCTGACCGAGGCGCACAAGTTCTCGACCGGCAACGGCCACCAACTGGAGGCCCAGATCGGCCAGGTGCTGGAGAAATTCGGCCAGAAAGTCGACCGCGCGTGCATCGCCGTGGCGGGGCCGGTGATCGAAGGCGTCTGCCGCAGCACCAACATCGGCCGCACCTTCGTCGCCGAAGAGATCGGGAAGACAATCGGTTTTAAGTCGTTCACCCTGATCAATGACCTGGTCGGTAACGCCAGCGGTATTGAATTGCTGGGCGAGGAGGAATTCGTCACGTTGCTTCCCGGCGAGGGCCGCATGGGCAGCCGGGCCGTGGTATCGCCGGGCACGGGTCTGGGCGAAGGCCTGCTGATTTACGACGGCCAATACCACCGCGCGTTCCCCAGCGAGGGCGGGCACTCGCGCTTCGCCCCCACGACGCCGGACGAAGCCGGCCTGCTGGCGTTCATGCAGAAGAAGCAGGGCGACGTGATCGTCGAGCACATCATGAGCGGTCGGGGTATCGGGAATATCTTCGATTACTACGTCTCCACCGGCCGAAAGCCGGCTGACAGCGTGCTGGCGGAACTGGCGAAGGTCGACCACATCGGCCGCGGCGGGGTGATCTCCAAGGCGGCCCTTGGGCATGCCTGCGACGTCTGCAAATCCACGATGGAGCTGTTCGTCCATGCCTTGGCCATCGAATCCGCCAGCATGGCCGTCAAAAGCTTCGCCATCGGTGGCATCTACATCGGTGGCGGCATTCCGCCGAAGATCCTGCCGCTGCTCAAGACCGAGGCCTTCGCCAAGGCGTTCACCACCCACGTCACGATGGGCGAGTTCCTGAAGCGCGTGCCTGTCCGCGTCATTCTCAATGACGACACCGCCCTCGAAGGCGCGGCCCTGTACGGCAAGCGATTCGGCTGAATGCGGGGGCTCTATTCGCGATGAAAATCGCGAAGGTAGGCCGTCCAGGCGTCGGCTGATTTGAAGTCCAGCCCGCGGTCCCAGCAGGCACCGGCATAATAAACAAACGGACGATCCGGCTGCACTTTGATCAGGACCAGGTGATTCAGGTCGTCCTGTTCGTAGCCAATGATCATTGCCGGATCGACCAGCACGCCCAGCCCGATGGTGCCGGCTTTCTCCGGCGGCTGCCAGAGCGATAACAGGCCACGCTCGGGCTCCTTCACCAGCACCGCGCCTTTGCCATCCCGTCGTTTTAGGCCAATGCCGATCACCATTTCGCCCGGCTGGTCGCTGTGCATGGTGCTTTCGATGCGATTGAGATTCGAGCCGGCCTTCAGGGTGACCGTGCGGGTCTCCCACACCCGGCGGCCGTCGGCGTTCCAGGGCGCGTAGGTGATCTCAAAGCCACATTCGCTCGGCCCTTTGTCCAGAATGGAAAACGACGCCCAATCCGCCGAGACCCACAACTTTTTCCCGCTCCAGACGCCAAGGCCGCCATCGCCACGAGAACGGCCGACGTCGTAATAGTCGAGGCCGGCTCCGTGGTCGTGGTGGTAATCCTTGCTCGCGTACCAGTCGTTGATCACGAGCCGTCGCACCGACTTGGCCCAGACGTCGATCCCACTGCCGGACGTCGATTTAGGGTCGTTCTGCAACGCCGGACCGTAAATTCGAAACGCGATTCGGTCATTTTCCCAGGCGATGTCGTCTAATCGCTCGGGCACATGCCGGGCAAAGGCCGTCGCGCCGGCGACCGGCTGTGCGGGCTGAGTGGCTGGCGATTTTGATTCTTCACCGGCAGGGGCGTGCTCGGTCAGGGCGAGCGCGAGGGTCGTGATGATGGGGAGGAATCGTTTCATCGGCATTCAGTCCGCGCAGGCGATCAAAGCGATTTCCGCGGCGGCCAGCGTCTTGGCGATCGCTTCGTCGTCATGAGCGAGCGACGGGAACCACGCCTCAAACTGGCTTGGCGGCAGGTAGACGCCGTTGTCGAGCATGGCGTGGAAGAACCGGGCATAGCGCTGCGTGTCGCAGGCCGTCGCTTCGGCGTAATTGGTGACGGCTTGGCCGGCCTGTTTGACGAAGAACGGGCAAACCATGCCGCCGATCTGATTGACCGCCAGCGGCACGCCAGTGGAAGCCGACAGCGCGCGAAGGCCATGGGCGATCTTCGCACTTTTGGCGCTTAGGCGGTCGTAGGCATCCGGCTCTTTCATCAGTTCCAGCGTGACAATGCCGGCGGCCATCGCGAGCGGATTGCCGCTGAGCGTGCCTGCCTGATAAACCGGGCCGGAGGGGCTGATTTTCTCCATCAGATCCCGCCGCCCGCCGTACGCGCCGACCGGCAGGCCGCCGCCGATGACTTTTCCGAGGCAGACGATGTCGGGCTTCACGCCGTAGATGCCCTGCGCCCCGGTCCATGCGACGCGGAAGCCGCTCATCACTTCGTCGAACAACAGCAGGGCTCCGTGGCGATCGCACAATTCGCGCAAGCCTTTCAAATATCCCTCGGCCGGCAGAACCAGACCCATATTGCCGGCCACCGGTTCGACAGCGAAGCAGGCGATCTGCCCCGGATATTTCTCAAATGCCTCGGCCGCTGAGGCGAGATCGTTATAGGCAACGCTGATCGTCCCGCTGGCGATGCTCGTCGGCACGCCGGGGCTGCTCGGCGTGCCGAGCGTCAGCGCGCCGCTGCCCGCGTTAACCAGCAGGCCATCCGCGTGGCCGTGGTAGCAGCCGATGCATTTGACGATCAGATCGCGCCCGGTCGCCGCGCGGGCGAGGCGGATGGCGCTCATCGCCGCCTCCGTGCCGCTGCAGACAAAGCGAAGCATTTCAACCGCCGGCATCGCGCCGGTGATCAGCTCGGCGAGGCGAATCTCACCTTCATTTGGCGCGCCAAAACTAGTCCCGCGGCCAGCCGCCTTGGTGATGGCGGCGACGACGATCTCATGCGCGTGCCCGACGATCATCGGCCCGTAACTGCCGACGTAATCGACGTAGGCATTGCCGTCGATATCGGTGATCGTGCTGCCCTTGGCATCCTTAATGAACAACGGCGTGCCGCCGACGCCTTTGAACGCTCGGACCGGCGAGGAAACGCCGCCGGGCATCAGTTCACTGCTGCGGGCGAACGCGGCTTCAGACTTGGCGATGGTGCGAGGAGACGGCATGCCGCCATCGGACGATAAAATCGGCCGCGGTTCAAGCGCCGACGGCCCCTGCGAGCGGTCTCTGGTCCCCTCTCCCGGTATGGCCGGGAGAGGGTTAGGGTGAGGGCTTACGACGGCAGATCACATCGAAGCCAACATCATTTCGACGTGAAGCAACCTCGCCGGGCGACAGCCTCTCGCGAACAATGACCGTTAGTCGCCGAAGCCCTCACCCAACCTCTCCCGGCAATACCGGGAGAGGGGCCAGACGGGCGTTCTAAGTCAACACGTCGTCGGCAATGCGAGCGCCATTCATTCGCGGTGGCGGGGGCTGCATCGGTCCGCCGTTGTGTGCTGGGGGCGGCGGAGGAGGCGTCGGGCCGGGTGGGGGCGGCGGCAGCACGGGCGTCGTGCCGGTGAGGCCGAAGTCGTAGTTGTTGAACGCCTGGCTCTTTGACACGTGCATGGCGATCGACTTGGCGGTCGTGGCTTTCGATCCGGTCGGCAGCACCGGCACGACGGTGTAATCGCCAAGCTGCACGCCGGAGAGCATGTATCGGCCGGCGCTGTCGGTGACGGTGGTGGCTTCGATCGCGCCGGTGTCGTCCAGCAGATTGATCGTGATGTTCGCGGCGCCGCTTTCCCGCAGGTCGCGGTGGCCGTTGCCGTTGCGGTCGGCGTAAATCGTGCCGCTGACGGTGGCATTGAAGACGAACACGTTGGCCTGGATATTCCGGACGCCCGTGTTCGCCTGAATGATGTCGGCCAGGCTGGTGCTCTTCACCTGTGCAAGGTCGGCGCCGGTGAGATAATTTTCGAAGTAGAAGCGATCGCCGTCGCGGGTGCGGGTGAATTGATCGACGACGATCTTCTGGAACGTCTGCCCGAGGCTGCTGCCGGCCACGTGATCCTCGGCCAGGCCGCCGACCCAGAGGTCGATATCGTTCACCGTTTTGTAGACGCTCTTGAGCTCGGCCACGACGGCCGGGTCGGAGCTGATCTGCTCGAACCTCGTCACCTTCGCCAGGCCCATGGCGGCGCGGGTGTCGTTGTAGCTGGCCAGCCCGTGATCCCGGCCGCGCTGGATGTTGAGGGACGCCAGATCGAGGCCGCCGCTGCCGGGGGCACCGAAGAGGAAGTTCCGTAGGCTCGTGACGACCTTACTGTCGATCTCCTCGGCATTGCTGCTGGCGAGGTACTTCATCGTCGAATCGATGCCGTGCGTTTCAACGACCGTCGGGTTGAAGAACACTTCCGCCAGTGACAGCGGCTCGGCCGCGTCGGTGCCGTCGTTGTTGATGAATTCCACGTCGTTGGCCAACTGGCTATGACCCAGGCGGAAGGCAGCGGTGGAGAATTCGTTGCTGATGCCGGCGTTTACGGTCGCTTTGTAACCGCTGTATTTCTTAATCGCGGTCTGGCCGAGCAGGGCGGGCAGGTATTCGTTGTAGGTGATGTTCTGGATCTCGCCGATGACCAGCTTGCGGGCCTGCTGGTAGATCTGCTCATCGGTCCAGGACGTGTGCTTGGCGGCGATCTGCTTGGCCAGGCGGTTGTGTTCGCGGACGAACAGGGTCTGCAGGGCCGTCAGTTCGCTGTTTTCATTCGCACGCACGTCGCCGGCGAGGAAGAGCTGACCGCTGGCGAAAATGTGCGCGTCATTGGCGTTGGCCAGACCATCGGTATTGAACGGCAGCAGGTCGCCGGCCGAGGTTTTCATCAGCCCGCCGCTGAAGGTGCGCAGCGCAGCGGCCCGAGTGGCATCGCTGCCATAGACTTGGGAGCCGTCGATGTAGGCGGTGATGCTGTTGACCTGCTGGCGGACGCCATTGGCATCGGTGATGTAGGTCGATCGGGAAAGCGGAATCACCTGCGTGCCGGTGCTGGTGGGGTCGAAGCTCGGGTCGCCGGCAGGGACGGCGATGTTCAGCGTGCCGTTGGTCACGCTGGTGGTCGTCAGATCCATGTCGTGATCGATGAACTGGCCCCACAGGTACGCGAAGGACGACAGGTGCGCGGCGCTGAGAATTTCCTCGTCCGTGTCCTGCGCGGCAACGGCATTGCTGATCGCCCGCGCACTGGCCCGCGCGGCGCCGGCGGGCGTGGAAAGCCCGTCGCCGTATTCCGCGGCGGCCAACCGGATCAGCGCCGTGTTGGCCGATCCCCAGTCGGTCTGAGTGAGGTTGTTCCCCGTGCCGTCGATGCTCCGGACGTTAATGGGCACGTCGCTGGAGCGCAGCAGTCGGGACTCGAGTTGCTCGACGACTTTGGCCGAGCTGAAAGAAACGACGCGTTTGGATGGATTCGTAGCCATGGCACCCTCCAGTGCATGAGGCCGGCTTGCTGCGTGGGCGACGGACGATCGTCGCCTCGTGAGTGGCGCATTGCCGGCTCGGGGTTTCACAAATCTGCTGGGTTGTCTGAACAGGTTGGCGTTGCGGGGGATGCCCTGTGCCGGTGGAGTAAATCCCGTCCTGTCAGGACGCCACCGGCGACTGTCTCCGCGTAGCCCGGCAAACCATTCAAGCCCGGAGGTGAACGTCACGAAGACGGGTCGGGCCGAACGCTGCTGTCTGCCTCAATCGATAAGTTGCTGGCGACCGCCTATACCGCCGCGGCTTTGGAAGAATTTCAGAGGGCGCTGGCGTCATCCTGACATGGCCCGGACGCCGGACTGTCAATTCGGCACCAAAGCGACCGAATCGGAAAACTTTGTTCGTGGCGCAAATCATTTTTAATTCTACGGTTACATCAAGAGTGGCGGAACTGCGGACTTGGCACCGGCTTTGAAACTACAATGACGTTCCCCGGTCAAAAGATCGGGGCGCAAGGAGCACTATTTATGGCAAAGATCATTGGCATCGACTTAGGTACGACCAACTCGTGCGTTGCAATCATGGAAGGCGATCAGCCGAAGGTGCTGATCAACCGCAGCGGCAACCGGACCACGCCCAGCGTGGTCGGCTTCTCCGATAAGGGTGAAGTGCTGGTCGGCCAGACCGCCAAGCACCAGCAGGTAACGAATCCGAAGAACACCGTCTTCTCCGTGAAGCGGTTCATGGGCCGTCGCCACAGCGAAGTGGCGGGCGAAGAAAAGATGGTGCCCTACGGCATCACCGGCGGGCCCGAAGAATACGTAAAAATCAAAGTCCGCGATAAGGAATACACGCCGGAGCAGGTCTCCGCGTTCATCCTGCAGGACCTGAAAAAGACCGCCGAAGACTACTTGGGCGAAACCGTCACCGAAGCCGTCATCACGGTTCCGGCCTACTTCAACGACGCCCAGCGTCAGGCCACCAAGAACGCCGGCGAAATCGCCGGCCTCAAGGTCCTGCGCGTGCTGCCGGAACCAACGGCTGCTGCCTTGGCGTACGGCCTCGACCGTAAGAAGAACGAAAAGATCCTCGTGTTCGACTTGGGCGGCGGCACGTTCGACGTGTCGATCCTCGACGTCGGCGACGGCATCTTCGAAGTGCTGAGCATCGGCGGCGACACTCACCTGGGCGGCGACGACTTCGATGAAGAAGTCATCAACTTCCTGGCCGAGGAATTCCGCAAGAAAGAGGGCATCGACCTTCGCAAAGACCCGATGGCGCTCCAGCGCCTGAAGGAAGCGGCGGAAAAGGCCAAGATCGAACTGTCGAACGCGATGGAAACCAGCGTCAACCTGCCGTTCATCACGGCCGACGCCTCGGGCCCGAAGCACCTGCAGGAGACGATCACCCGCACGAAGTTTGAGCAGCTGATCAGCAAGCTCGTCGACAAGTGCCGTCAGCCCGTGCTCGGCGCCCTCAAGGACGCCAAGCTGGAAGCCAAGGCGATCGACGAAGTCGTGCTCGTGGGTGGCAGCACCCGCGTGCCGATGGTGCAGAAGATGGTCAAGGACCTTTTCGCCGGCAAAGAGCCGAACAAGACGGTGAACCCGGACGAAGTGGTCGCCATCGGTGCGGCCATCCAAGGCGGCATCGCCAAGGGTGACGTCAAGGACATCCTGGTGCTCGACGCCACGCCGCTGAGCCTGGGTGTGGAAACGATGGGCAATGTGATGACGGTGCTGATCGCCCGCAACACGACCATCCCGACCAGCAAGTCCGAGACGTTCAGCACGGCCGCCGACAACCAGAACGCCGTCACGATCAACGTCCTGCAAGGCGAGCGGCCGATGTCGAAGGACAACCGCCTGCTTGGCACGTTTAATCTCGAAGGCATCGCGCCCGCCCCGCGTGGCACGCCGCAGATCGAAGTGACGTTCAACATCGACGTCAACGGCATCCTGAACGTGTCCGCCAAAGACAAGGGCACGAACAAGGAATCGAAGGTCACGATTCAGAACTCCGGCGGCCTCAGCAAGGAAGAGGTCGAGAAGATGAAGCGTGAGGCCGAGAGCCACGCCGACGAAGACAAGAAACGCCGCGAAGCGATCGACGCGAAGAACCGCGGCGAGAGCGTCGCCTACCAGGCCGAGCGCGACCTGAAGGAACACGGCGACAAGGTCACCCCGGAAATCCGGGCAGACATCGAGCGGTCGATCAATGAGCTGAAGGAATCGCTGAAGGGCGACGACGGCGACGTGATCACCAAGAAGACCGAAGCCCTGATGACCATCAGCCAGAAGCTCGGCGAGGCGATCTACAAGAGCCAGGCCGAGGCCGCCGGCGCCCCGGGCACCGAAGGCGCTCCGGAAGCCCAGTCGGATCGTGCGACCGGCGCTGCCGGTGGTGGGCCGAAAAAGGATGACGACGTGATCGACGCGGAATACGAAGTCAAAGAGTAATTGTTGAACTAATCGGAAAGACCGCATCCGATGTTAAAGGGCCCACGGCATCCATGCCGTGGGCTTTTGCATTGGCCATGGCGGCGTCATCGACAATTCGTAAACTACGCCGCGTCCCGCGTCATTGGAGTGCCGCCCTCCAAGGTCCGGACGTTATCCGGACGCGGCCACCGTGCTGGTATCTCTTGTCAGGTATGCCGTTCGGACCGATATCGCGCCAGGGAGCTCTCTCAGATGCGTCGGACGTCGATCTGCACTCAGTCAGCCGTCGAACAGACGCCCGCCGCCGCCGCGCGGGCATTTACGCTCGTGGAGTTGCTCGTCGTCATCGGCATCATCG
>JAQGHK010000220.1 GCA_028288875.1 Phycisphaerales bacterium
TTACTCGTCGATGATCATCCCATTCTGCGCCAGGGATTGGCCCGGCTGATCGACAGTGAACCCAACCTGCACGTCTGCGCCGAGGCCGAGAACGCCGACGAGGCCGTCGCCGCGGCCGAGGCGCAGCGGCCGGCGCTGGCGATCGTCGATCTGTCGCTCGGCACGAAGCCGAATGTCGACCTGATCAAGCAGTTGCGCGACCGCGTGCCGGGCCTGCGGGTGCTGGTGCTGTCGATGCACGAAGAATCGCTCTGGGCCGCGCGCGTGCTGCAGGCCGGCGCGTGCGGGTACGTGATGAAACAGGAAAGCCCGCGCGTGCTGATTTCCCGCGTGCAACAGGCCCTCCGCGGCGAGACGGCCGTCAGTGAAAGCGTGTCATCCGCCCTGCTCAAGCAGCTCACCTGGGACCGCACCGCCACCGCCGCGCGCCCCACCGGCGAAGAAAGCCTCGGCGACCGAGAACTCCAAGTGCTACACCTGATCGGCCAAGGGAAAAGCACGCGCGATATCGCCGCCGAGCTTCACATCAGCGTAAAAACGGTGGATGCCCACCGCGAACACATCAAGCGCAAGCTAGGCTTGAGCACGGCCGCGGAACTCATTCGCCATGCCGTCCTGAAAGTCGAACGCGACGGCGCGGCCAACGCCCATTAACGTGGCCGACGAGCCGCGCTTCTGGCAAAATACGGCGACGAAGAACGCGGCACGCGCAATCTTTATGTAAAGTTTGCCGTTCGGCGGGGTCCGTGAAGTAAACACCTCATGCTCAACACACTCGAAGCCTTGGAAGGCCGCCAACTCATGGCGGCGGGTACGCTGGACACCTCCTTCGGAACCGCCGGCACGGCGTCGGTTCGCGTTCAACAAGTCGGGGCCAATGCCGCGGCGACCACCCCAGTTCTGATGCGCGTCGATGCCTCCGGCCGCACCGTTACGCTCACCGAATCCTCCGGCGTCATCAACCTCACCCGCCTTACGGCGGACGGCACGCCGGACGCTCGCTTTGCCGCCGCGACGAACAACGAAATTGACATCGCCAATGCCGGCGACAAGCCGGTTAAGTTGTGGATCGACGGCAGCAATCGCATCTACGTGCTGCTGGATTCGGTGCTCACGCGATACAAGTCCTCGGGCAAGATTGACCGCAGCTTTGGCAACCGCGGCCATGTCGTGCCGAGTGCGAACAGTGATGCATACCTCGTCGGCGACTTCGCCTTGGCGCAGGGCGGCAGCGTCTATTTCAACGGCGAAGCGGCCTTCGATGACGGCGAAGGCAGCATGGCTGTTGTTCGATATACGTCGGCCGGCCAGTTGGATACGTCCTTCGGCACCAACGGCGTCTACACCGCGCCGGCCGTGCCGATCCGCGCGAGCTTCAATGTCGGAACGCCGACGATCAACGTCACCGGCGATTTCATCCGCGTGCTGGCCGACGGCTCGATCGTCGCGGCCGGCAAAGTGGAGATCGATGAACGCAGCGAGAGCGGCTTCGTCCCCCGCCAGACGGGTGTGGAGACCGTGAAGTTCACGTCGAAGGGGCAGGTCGACACCACCTATAACCGGCACGGGATCAGCGCCTACACGATCAACGCGACCGATCTTGTACCGGCCACGTCGTACCCCGTGGGCATCCGCAGCGACGGCTCGATCGTGACCTACAACCATTTGTCGTCGACGAGTGCGATGAACTTCACGCTCGACGCCACCGGCCACTACGGCGGGTTTGTCGATTTCGGCACGGTCCTGAGCCACGCGCAATTCATTCGCCAAAGCGACGGCCGTGAGATCATCGTCGATACGGATAATCAGACGCTCGTCCGCGTGAACGACGATGACACACCCGACAACGCATTCAATGGCGGCGAGGCCATTACCGGCGTTTCAGCGGCGACGGTTGGTGCCGATGGCAGCATCATCTACGGCCTGACCGGTCGCAATGCGATGGACGCAAAGTTTTATGTTCGACGCGTCTTCGGCAGCGAAGGCCCCGCCGGACGGCTCGTGCCAACGACGCTCGTCGCCCCCGGCAGTGAGCTGCCGTTCCGGGTCGTGTTCCGCGACGACGATGGCGTAAGTGCCAGCAGCATCACCTCCCAGGTTCTCCGCATCATCAGCCCCGACGGCACGGCGACTCGGCCGATTCTGACGGGTGTCAGCGAAGCCAACGGCAACGTGGTGGCCGACTTCACCTATCGCCCCGCGGATCGGAAACTGAACGCCGATGACAACGGCGTTTATCTCGTCCGCCTCTTGGGCGGCCGGGCGCTGGATATTCATGGAAATGCGGCCGATGCGCGAACGTTGGGATCGTTGGCGATCACGATCGAAGCCTAAGGAAAGCTGTTGCAGGCGTCCGAACTTTTTAGAGTTCCAGCACAGGCTTGTCCTTGCGGATTTCCAGCACGCCTTCGACGTTGCGTTCATCAAGCGCTGCGGTTGAACCGCCTGCTGCGAGGCTGGTGGTCTGGCTGACGACGTCGCGCTCGTGCACCAGGCCCATCTTGTAGGCCGCGACGATGACACTGCCGAAGAGCACCATGTAGAATGCCAGGGCGTACCGCGTGCGGACATACACCATGCCGACGCCGCAGAGGACGAAGAACAGCGTCAGGGCATAGCTGACCAGCACCGCCTGCTTCACGCTCAGGCCGCGGGCGACGAGCTGGTGGTGAAAGTGATGGCGGTCGGCGGAAAAGAAGCTTCGGCCGGCCACATATCGCCGGGCGAAGGCCAAGCCCGTATCCAGCACCGGCAGCGCGAACATCACCATGCCGGCCAGCAGCCATTTGGCGTTCAGTTCGCCCAGCAGCAGGATCATCAGGGCACAGAAAAAGCCCAGGAACATGCTGCCAGTGTCGCCCATGAAAATGCTGGCGGGATTGAAGTTGTAAGGCACGAAACCCAGAATCGCGCCTAGCAGCGCTAGGGCCACGACCAATCGCACGCCTTCACGATTAACGAAGTCGGCGAGCGAGTGCAGGTTGTCGAATGAGCCGTACTGCTGGGCGATGATGACGGCCAGAAACACGAAGCCCGCGGCGATGATCGCGGTGACGCCGCCGCAAAGGCCGTCCAGGCCGTCCATCAGATTGGAGGCGTTGCAGCAGAAGATGACCAGGCAGAGCGTCAGAATGCTGCTGGTCGAATAGCTGATGATCGCCGTCGCGATGAGCGGCACGTGCAGACCAGCGTAGATCTCGACGCGCATCGCGACGTTTTGAACGAATACGCTGGTGACATTCGTGCCGATACCCTGCGATAAAAGCAGCGCGGCCGCGAGGACCTGGCCGGCGATTTTCAGGCGCGGCGAGATGTGCTTGAGGTCGTCCCACAGTCCTAGAAGAACAACCGTGAAAGCCGCCACGATGATCGACAGCGGGACATTCAATCGGTCCGCCACGCCCGGCAGCAGATGATGCACGCCGACGAACTGCGTGATGGCCATCCCCGCCAGCCACCCGAGGAACACCGCCACGCCGCCCAGGTAGGCCACGGGCTGCGCGTGCAGCTTTCGGACCAGGTCGGGCTTGTCGACGATGTTGTAGTAGATCGCCACCGACCGCATCACCGGCGTGAAGACGAACGCCACGATGAACGACGCGTAGAAAACGTAAACGTACGGCGAGAGCACCTGATCGGCGCTGATCGATTCTTTGATGGCTTGAAACGGCTGACTGGTCGGCATGGGCGTCCGTCAAGTCTACCCGCGCCGTTGTGAGCGTGCACGATTAACCGGCGAAGCGCAACGTCCGGAAACGTGCGTCTCAACCGGGGCTATCCCTACGAAGCATTGCGGTGAAAGCGGCCGAGCAGAAGTAGCCAGACCGACGCGCGCTATCACTGCGATCGCGTGCACTATCGGACCTGCGGCATTGCACCGCCGTAAGGGTTTTATACTGTCCGCCCAAGGGCAATCCCAGTATAATATGTCCATCAGACCGCAGCACGCCGGGCATGGATGTCCCGCGATCGATTGCAAGGACGCCGGTCGTTCGTACGGGCGTATCTTGCAACATGTCGGCATTACCTTCCTCCAACTTCAGTGGAAACGCCAGTGGCGTTGACGGCAAAACGCTCGTCCTCCAGGCCGCCGATCTCGTTGCCATCATCAGCCAGACCGTGAAGCTGACGAAGCGTGGCACCAGCTACGTCGGTCTGTGTCCGTTTCATTCTGAAAAATCGCCAAGCTTCCACGTTCACCCGGATCGCGGCTACTTCTACTGCTTCGGCTGCAAGGAAAACGGCAACGCGATCGACTTCGTCATGAAGCGCGACCGCCTGCCGTTCATCGACGCGATGCGAAGCCTGGCGGATCAGTATCACGTCGAGCTACCCAAGGGCGGCAGCAGCAAGGAAGGCGCGGGCCTTCGCCAATCGCTGCTCGACGCCTGCTCCGCCGCCGCGACGTTCTTTGAACAGAACCTGCAGAACCCCAAGCTCGGCGGGCCCGCCCGCGAATACCTGGCCAAACGCGGGTTCAACGATGAGACGATCAAACAGTTCCGCATCGGCCTCGCGCCGGACGGCTGGGATAATCTCGCCGCCTCGCCGCTGATGAAAAAGTTCCGGCCGGAACTGCTGAATCAGGCCGGCCTGCTGAAGCCCGGCGAAAAGCGGCCCGGCTTTTACGACACGTTCCGCCATCGCCTGATGTTCCCCATCCGCGATGAGGCCGGGCGCGTGATTGCGTTCGGCGGGCGCGTGATGCCGGGCAATACGTCGCCGGCGAAGTACCTGAACAGCCCGGAAACCCCGCTGTTTTCAAAGTCCAAGGTCGCTTACGGCCTCGATCTCGGCCGGCAGAAGATCGTTGAGACCAAGACCGTCGCCGTCGTCGAAGGCTACACCGACGTCGTGATGGCCCACCAGTACGGGGCCAGCAACGTTATCAGCGTGCTCGGCACGGCCCTCACTGAATCGCACGTGAACCTGCTCCGCCGCTTCGCCGGCCGGATCGTGCTGTTGTTCGACGGCGATGCCGCCGGCGATATGGCCGTGCAGCGGGCGCTGGAACTGTTTCTGACCCAGCCCATCGAGATCGGCATCGCCACCCTGCCGGACGGCGTCGATCCGGACGAATACCTGCTCCAGAACGGCGTCGAGGCGTTCGACAAGATGCTCGCCACCGCGGAAGACGCCCTGTCGTTTCAATGGAAGCAGCTTTTCCGCGAACTGTCCGCTAATGAGGACGACCTGACGGCCCGGTCCAAGGCCGTCGAGGCCTACCTGGAACGCCTGTCGGCCGCCCGGGGCAGTGGCCCTGTCGACCCGCTGCGTTGGGGTGCGATTCTGGCGCGCGTAGCGAAGGTGACGGATATCTCGGCCGAGGACCTGAACCGCCGCTTCCGGGTGGCCAAACCCGCGTTCCAGCGGCCGGCCCAATTCCCTCAACAGAATTCCGCCCCAGAGGTAAAAATTTCTTCACCGCCCCGGCAGGTCATCCCGGCCAATCGCCAGACGGCCGAGCGGTGGATTCTGGGGGGCTTGCTGCATCGCCCGGCCGCGTGGCAAGAAATACAGCAAACCATTGCGGTATCAGATTTTATGACCGATTCGCTCCGTCCGCTGGCGGAATGGTATTGGGATCATCAACGGAACGAAGGTGAGCCCGATCTGGCCGAGGTCATTCGGCTGCTGGATTCGGGGCCGTTAAAAACTTTGGCAATCGAGTTGGCAAGCGAGGCGGACGGGATGAATAATCAACAGACGCTCGCAGAAAGCGTCTCTTTTCTCCGTTCGGAGAAGGAGCGGCAGGCCCAGACCAAACATTTGGGCGTGCTGCGGCGTAGTAAGATAGAGCGTCTCAGTGACGACGTTGAAGTCGACCTCCTCCGGAAGTTCCAAGAGGCGGCCGGCAGTCGTTCCGCAGATAAGTCTTAACCGCTTCGGCCTGCTTTGTTTTTGGCAGGCCAAGGTGTCGTATTCGAGTGATTTTCGCGTTCGAGTGTGAGAGTTTACCGTCGGGAGCACTAAAACCGTTTGAGCCAACGAAGACCGCCGTTGCGGGTCAGTCCAAATCAGCCGGGCAAAAGATCCTAAGTCGATCTTCCCGTCGCACCCTTTTGGCAGGCCTAAGCGTCGATCATCTAGTAAGTTAAACGAAGACAACGTCTCCTGAATAGATAAAGATCATGGCCATCGCAGTAGCAGACAAACATCCGTCCGTTCCCACGTCTCCGCTCATCGGCTCGGGCTCGCCCGAAGAGGTCGATCGGCGCGTGAACGTCCTGCTCGAAATGGGCACCACCCGCGGTTATCTCACGTACGAGGAGCTGAACACCAAGCTGCCCGACGAAATGGTCGCCCCGGATCGCCTCGACACGCTTCTGATGGTCATCGATGAAATGGGCATCAAGCTCATCGACGAATCCGATGTCCATGAATACCAGACCAAGGCCCAGCAGAAGGCCGCCGCCGGCGAAGCCAAGAAGCTCGCCGAGATGCCCAAGATCAAGGTCAAGGTGCCCGCGCTCCGCCCGAGCGCCCCGCGCCCCCCGGCCGAGATCGATCCGGACATCGTCGCCCAGGGCGAAGACGATGAGGATGATGATGAAGAAGTCGATCTCGCCGCGCTGGCTAAGGAATTGGCCGAAGCCGGCACGAAGCGCATCGACGATCCGGTCCGCATGTACCTGACGCAGATGGGCGAAATCCCGCTGCTGACGCGTGAAGAGGAAATCAGCCTCGCGAAGAAGATCGAAATCACGCGGAAGA
>JAQGHK010000227.1 GCA_028288875.1 Phycisphaerales bacterium
TGGCGTTGATGCTGCCCGCAGCAGCCGTCCCTGGAAGTGAATCGCTGGCGATCTGGCCGGCGAGGCGGTCCAGATTCCGGAATTCATAGACGGCAACGCCGCCGATTCCGAGCGTGAGTGCGGTCAGTGTTGCGAAGCCCATGGTCAGACGTTTGCCAACGGTCAGGTTCATTGCGATCTCCGTGATGACTAGAAATGATTTGCAGCACAGTGAGTTCTTTGGCGGCGGCAGCCCGACTCTGCCTCCGTCGCACCCACACTGGCCAGTTAGTGATTCTGATTCAGTATTTACGCAGCTACGGCAGTGACTTGCTCGGCCGTCAGCACCTTGTCGATGTCCAGAAGGATCTTGACGTTCGACCCGATCTTGCCCATGCCGCAGATGAAATCCGTGGCGAGTTGAGTTCCGAAGGACGGCGCGTCTTCGATCGCATTGGACGGAATGTTCAGCACTTCCGACACGCGATCAACAACGATGCCCATCGACATGCGACGGCCTTCGGAGGTGATCTCGACGACGATAATGCAGGTCTGTTCCGTCTTCTCAATGCCCGGCATGCCGAAGCGGCGACGCAGGTCCGTGACGCTGATCACCTGGCCGCGCAGGTTGATGACGCCCCGCACATGAGACGGCGTGCGCGGAACGGCGGTGATGTCCATGTAGCCGATGATTTCGCGGACCTTCAGGATCTCCAGCCCGTATTCCTCCGGGCCGAGCGCGAACGTGAGGTACTTGCCGCCGCGAGCGGCTGACGTGGTTTTTCCGATGGTGACTGCTTCGCTCATAAGGGCCCTCTTATTCCGACACCGATTCGATGATTCCGGCGATATCCAGGATCAGGCTGACATTGCCATCCCCGAGAATCGCGCACCCGGCGATGCCGGGCAGATTGCCGATTTCTTTGCCAACCGATTTGATCACGACCTGCTGCTGGCCGATCAGCTCGTCCACCATCAGGCAGCGGCGATTCGGACCGTCCTGCACAATGACGATGATCGCCTGCGTCGGATCCGTATTGGTCGGCTCCACGTTGAACAGGCGGTGGAGCCGAATGATCGGCAGAACCTTCTCGCGGATCATGCACATTTCGCCGCGCCCGAGGGCCGTCGAAATCTGCTCCGCGGTCGGACGGATGCTCTGCTCGATGCTGGTGATCGGCACGATGTAGCGCTGCGCGCCGACCTTGACGATCAGGCCGTCAATCACCGCCAACGTCAGCGGCAGGCGAACCGTGAAGATGCTTCCGTGCCCGGGCGTGCTGGCGATTTCAATTCGACCGCGCAGCGCCTCGACGTTCTTCTTCACCACGTCCATGCCGACGCCACGGCCTGAAATGTCGGTCAATTTTTCCGCAGTACTGAGGCCGGCGTGGAAGATGAGCTGGAAAATCTCCTGGTCCGTCAGGACCTGATCTTCCTTCACGATGCCGGCGGCGATCGCCTTTTTTACAATCTTTTCCTTCGGCAGCCCGCGGCCGTCGTCGGTGATTTCGATGACGACGTTGCCCGAATGGTGTGATGCCTTCAACGTCAGCTTGCCGGCCCGCGTCTTGCCCGATTTCAGACGGTCTTCCGGGCCTTCCAGACCGTGGTCGATTGCATTGCGGACCATGTGCACCAGCGGATCGCTAATGGCTTCGACGACATTGCGGTCCAATTCGGTTTCGCCACCGATTTGCACGAATTCGACTTCCTTGCCGATCTTGCGGGACACGTCCCGCACCAGGCGCGCCATCTTCTGGAACACGCCGGCGATCGGCACCATGCGCATCGACATGCTCAGGTCCTGCAGGCTGCGCGTGATCTTGCCAAGGTGAGAGAGGTTGCGGCTCAGGCGTTGATCGGACGCGATCATGCCGAGGTCCTGCGCGACCATGGCTTGAGCGATGACCAGTTCGCCGACCGTATTGATCAGCGTATCCAACCGACCGGTGGACACTTTGACATTCGCTTCCTGCGCTACGCCCGGCTGGGCGGTGGCCGCTGGGCCACTTGTGATGTTAGCGGCGGCTTCGTCATGCTCGGCGGCATCGGCGGTGGCGCGGGCCGGTGCGGCTTCGTCCTGGGCATCACCGGGCTGCGCGGCTTTTTCGAGACGAGCGAGCAACTGCGTCAGCCCACTGACCTGCTTCGGGGCGGCCTGAGCGGCGGCGGCGGTTTCCACCGCGCCGACCATCTGCTTCATCATGTCGCGCGCTTCGAGAACGACATCCAGGCGGCTGCCGCTGAGTTTCACCTTTTCCTTGCGGGCGAGGTCCAGCAGGGTTTCCGTGGAGTGCGCGAGCGCACCGATCTGCTTCAGTTCCAGAAAGCCGGCCACGCCTTTGATGGTGTGGAACGCCCGGAAGAGTGCGTTTACTTCGTTTAGGTCGGTCGGATCATCCTCGAGTTTCAGCAGGCTGGCTTCGGCGGTATCGAGATGGGCGTTGGCTTCGCCGACGAATTCCATCGCCAGAGGCGCGTCGCTTTCGACGATCTGGCGTTCAGGTTCGATCTGGCCGGGGGCGGCGTGCTCTTCGGACTGCGGGGCGGGGGCCGCGGCGGGCGACTTGGGTGCGGCGGCCGGGGCCGTCGAACGAAGAATCGTCTGAAGCGCGTTCACCTGCGAGCCGATATCCCGTAGGGCCGCGTCGACATCGTCGACGTCGCCCAGGACGAGATTCTCCACCAGTGTTGCGGCGTGGCCGGCAGTGATGGAGGCGGCGGGTTGATCCTTAGTCTGTGCACCGACACTTTGCAGATCCGTGTGGAGCTGGGCCAAGGCGGCGAGGTCGCCCGGTCGGGCCAAGACGGCCGCCGAGGCGCACTTTTCAATCAGCTCGCCCAGTTCATGTGTCATATGCAGCGTCCTCTGTCTTTCCCGTGGCCTACTGCTATCGACTGATCATGGAGTCACACCGATCGGGGATTAGTACCTATCAAGCAACAATCGAACTCGCCCGACTAAACTAGAGAAGAGCCAAAGGATCCGATGCCAGCGCATTCCACATCAACGACGACGATCCTCGTCGTTGATGATTCATCAGTCTGCCGTGACCTCTTCAGCAAGCTGCTGCTTGCTGAGGGCTTCACCGTCGTCACCGCCGTAGACGGACTTGATGCCCTTGCGCGCCTGGCGAAACAACCGATCGACGCCATCCTGCTCGATTACGAAATGCCGAATCTCAACGGCTTGGGCTTTCTCAAGATCGTGCGCAACGAGCCCAAACTGAAGTCGATGCCGGTAATCATGCTGACGACGACGGTGACCAAGGAGGTCATCATCGAAGCCACGAAGTTCGGCATCAGCGGATACCTGCTCAAGCCGCGGCTTTCGATCCCGGACCTGATCACCCGCATTCGCCAGGCCATTGCGAAAAACGCCTCGACGGCGGCCCCCGCCGCTTCGCCACCGTCGGGTCGCCCCTTGGGTGCTGCTCCCGCACCCGCCGCGTCGCCGGCCGCCTTGCCCGTTGCTCCCGCCGCGCCGCCAGCGGCCGCATCAGTACAAGTAGCGTCGCCGCCAGCCGCGACGGCACCGCAAGTCGTCGCCGCGCCAACAGTTACGCCGGCGTCATCGGTCGCTCCCGCGCCAACCGTCGCGCCATCGCCGCCAGTCGCCGCGGTGGAACCGCCCCCGCCTGCTGCGCCCAGGCCCCGCCGCAGGATGCCGGAACCGACGAGCATCTACCTGCCGAACTTGGTCCCCAAGGAGGCAACGCTCAAGGCCATTGCCGATATTTCAACCGCCAAGACATTGGGCGGCGTGCTGGCGCAGATGAGCGAAGTCGCCGACTCGCCCAAGGCCCATATTTCGGAAGTGGCCAACGTCGTGAAGCAGGACCCGGTGCTGTGCGCGCGGGTGGTGCAACTCGCCGGGTCGGCGGCTTATGGCGGTAGCAAAACGCGGATCGGCGGCGTGGATGATGCCGTCCGCATCCTCGGCATCGCGGTCGTTCGCCAACTGGCGATGTCGATGGCCGTCTTCAGCACCTTCCCGTCCAGTGGCGCCGATGGCATTGAACTGATGCGCTGCTGGCACCACAGCCTCACGGTCGCTGCAATTATGGGACGTATCGTCCCCAAGAACGAAGGCACCGGCCTCGGGCTGCCGTACCTGGTCGGGCTGTGCCACGACCTTCCCGAGATTCTGCTGCGGCAGCGTTTCCCCGGTGAATACACCGCCTTGGTCGACTACGCCGTTCAGGCCGACGTGATGCCCTGCGAACTGACCAAGCAGGTTTTCGGCGCGCCTCAGTCGGAGATCAGCGACGCCCTGTACGAGCAACTGAAATTGCCCGCACCGATTAGCGGGCCGATCAAAGAATTTGAGTTATCGGTCCGTGCGCCGGCTGATCTGCACGCCAGCGTGCTCGGCCGATCGCTCGCCGTGGCTAATTTCTTAGCCCACGCCGCGCAGTGTGCATCCTCGCCTCAACAGTTGATTGCGCCGATCCAGGAAGCAGATTGCCGGTCCATCCTGCTCTCCCCCAACGCCATCAACATGGTCGACATTCGTGCGGAGACGCTCGCGACCGCCTGCATGATTTCCGGCGCCGACGCCGCCCAGCAGGCCGAGCTGCAAAAGCCGATGTTCGCCAAACGAGAGGTCAAAGTCTGGTACGTTCGCCAGCCCGATTTTGCCCCGCTGGATCCGATCGAAGTCGCCCTGTCGAACCTGTGCAAGCTGGAGGTGCAAAGTCGCCTCCCGGTCGGCGAAGAAGCCGCAGAACTGCGCGGCTTGGTCATCGTTTCCCAGGCGCTACTGCCCGCCGCGGCCGAGGCGCAGCGCATTGTCGCCAAGTCCGGGCGCACGCTGCCGGTGCTGAATCTCACCCGCAATGATCCGGCCAACATCGGCCCGGCGGTCAACGGCATCGAGGAATGCGCCTACCCGATCCCGCTGAGTAAGCTCGCCAGCTTTATCGCCGGCTTGGCAGCCTAAAACCGTCAACGATCGGCGGCGGCAGCGGTACGATAAGACGATGCTCACTCGCCCGCTTCGTCGTTCGGCCGCCGCGGCGGTTTCTGCTTTGTTGCTGCTCGTCGGCGCATCCCCCAGCCAGGCCGCGGACGCCCCGTCTACCGTCGGTGCCTTGCTGACGGGCGTCACTCCTACGGCCCCTGCAACGCCGGCCGATCTGCACGCGCTCCAGAACAAGCTGCAAAGCGAATGGGCCGGAAAAGCGGTGACCGTCGATGCGGGCGTGATCATCCAGATCGTCACCGAAGGCGGCGGCGTGAAACTAATCTCCTTCCCGCCGAATGAAACGATCGGGGCCTTTTCGGTGCGCCAGGCGCTTTCTCACGCCACGCTGCTGCAGGATCAGGAAGCCGCCGGGAAGAAGCTGGCACCCGGCGATAAGTACGTGGTGACGGGCAAGGTCGCTTCGCTCTCCGCCCAATTCAGCGGCAAGACGACAGAAGACGGCAAGGCCGAGGTTCGGCTGAACCTCACGCTCAACGACGCGAAGATTGATTCGACGACGATCGCGCCGAAGCGCAAGAAAGCGGTGGCCACGCAGGCCGCGCCGAAAGCAGAGTAAGTCCTCGCCGCAACGATCAATGGTCCGTCGGCGGTTTTAGAATTGGCAGCGACGGGATCGTCGAGAACTGCGCGCCGTCATCCACCGGCGGGAGTTCCGGATTGATCACCTTCCGCTTGCGCGGCGGCCGGCGACCGTTCTTCACGTCCTGCTCCAGCTGCGCCTTGCGACGCAGAATGTGGTGATAGTGCTGCGCGAAGCGATGCGCTTCGTCGCGCAGGTACTGCAGCAGCTTCAGCCCGACGTTGTTCCGCGGCAGGCGAATCGGTTCGTTGCTTTCGGTCGTGTAGATCAGCTCTTCTTTTTTGGCCAAGCTGATCACGGCCGGCGGTTTCACGTCCATCATTTTGAACGCGTCCATCGCCGCATGAAGCTGGCCGATGCCGCCGTCGATCATGATGAGGTTGGGAAACAGCTCGTGATTCTCGCCAGCCTCGCGGTATCGCCGGCTGACGATTTCCTGCAATGAAAGGAAGTCGTTGTTCCCCTGCCCGTGCTGAATTTTGTAGCGGCGGTAGGCGTTCTTGAACGGCACGCCGTCGATAAAGCAGACCATGCTGCCGACCATCTCGCCGCCCTGCAGGTGGGCAATATCAAAGCCTTCTACAATCCGCGGCGGCTCGGCCATACCAAGTGCTTCCTGCAGCGCGACCACGCCTTCCTGCGGATTGCTGACGAACGCCTCGGGCTGCCAGAATTCCTGCTCGCCCTTCCCGGCCCGCTTGCTCAGACCCTGCAGCGCCTTGAGTTCATCCCGGATCTTCGCCGCCTTCTCGAACTGCATGTTCTTGGAGGCCTCGCGCATCTCCCGCTCAAGATCAGCCAGCACGCCCTTGCGTTCGCCGTCTAGGAAACGATTCAGCCGGCGGATGTCGTCGTCGTAAACGTCCTTGCTGACCTTGTCGGCACATGGCGCGGTACACTGATTGATCGCATACAGCAGGCACGGCCGGAAGAAACGACGCTTCGGGTCTTCCTGACGAATATCCAGATGGCAGGTTCGGAACTTGAACGCCTTCTGAAGGTGCGTGACCGCCTCTTTCAGCTGATAGACGCTCGTGAATGGGCCGAACAGCTTGGTGCCTTTGGCCTGGGGTTCCCGGGTGACGTAGACGCCGGGGAACTCCTCGTTCATCGTCACTTCGAGGTAGGGGAACGTCTTGTCATCCAGCAGCCGAGCATTGAAGCGCGGCTGGATGTCTTTGATCAGCCGGTTTTCGGTTAGGAGCGCTTCGACTTCGGTTTCCGTGCCGAGAATGTCGAAATCATCGACGACATCCAGCATCGGCGCTTTCTTGAATTCCAGCTTGGCGCTTGGCTGGAAGTAGCTGCTGACGCGATCGCGCAGTGCCGCCGATTTGCCGACGTAAATGACGCGGCCTTCCTTATCCTTCATCAGATAGACGCCGGGGTCGCGGGTGAGGCGGCTGGCCTTCTCCAGAAGGCGTTTTAATCGCCCTTCTCGATCCTCTTTGACACGGTCTTCCATGAGCCGCTGATTATACGCGGCTTCCACGTTATCGGACTAAAAGCTTTGGCCGTTTTGCGGGATTCGCCCGCGAGCGCCGCAATTGCGTGCCGTGGCCCAGCAGCCGATCATACCGAGCACGGATTTGGGGAGCCGGCCATGTCAGCAGAGGCAGTCAAGCGGTTCTACGACAGCATGCCCATGAACTTCGACCGGTGGCACGACGGCACCGGCTTTGATCTAGACGCCCTGCGCGACATGACGCCCGAGGAACTGGCGGCCGTCCGTGTCACGCTGAAGTCCGGCCGCCGTACTTGGCGAGAACTGGAGGCTTTGGCCGCAATCGATTCGCTCACTGGCACGGATGAAGTGCGGCACGCTCTCGATAAGGATGATTCACCGGAAAACCAGATTAAGGCCGCCAATCTGCTGTTCGAATCGGACAAGCTGGATCAGGCCGACTACGAGGCCCGGCTTTGCCAGTCGATCCGACGGCTCGGTACTCACGACGCCATAACCACGCGCGTGCTGCTCTACGCCCAAGGCCTGCCGACCGACGCCGTCAAACAGGCCCTGCTTTGGGCCAGTTGGAACCGGACGGACGCTGCGTTCCACT
Organism: Phycisphaerales bacterium; assembly: GCA_028288875.1. Classification (GTDB taxonomy): domain Bacteria; phylum Planctomycetota; class Phycisphaerae; order Tepidisphaerales; family Tepidisphaeraceae; genus RYN-431. Next base: position 7,610 of record JAQGHK010000227.1, read on the forward strand.
CTGCCGCCCTGCTCATCTATCTGTGCGGCAAATCGGAGGACCAGCTTTCCTTCGAACACCGGCCGCTGCTGTTCGACCTTCAGCCGAGCAACAGTTCGCTCACTCGACAGGCGGCGTTCGAGAAGCTCTGCCGGCTGACCGGCCTCGAACTGGATACAAGCCAGCCCTACTAATGCGGCACGCGATGGCAAAATGGGCGGCATCCCTCTCCATTCCTGCCGCAAGTGACACAAAAGCCATACAAATAGCCGAGGTTTTCGTGGCTAAAGATTGCTTGTTTAAAAATCAATCCACGTGGTAAGCTTCAGTTGCCTTGCGGCCGGGCGAGTTGTTTGCCCGGTGGGAGCGGATGAGGAACAGTGCAGAGTCGTTCGGCGGAACGCCTCTTTTTCAATTGCAGCCAACTCGATTGATGGTTCAAACCATCGGCCGGTGCGCGCTGCATAAGTTAGGGCCAACTCCATCATGGCAGCAGCCGATCAGTCCAAGCGTTCGCTTCGGTCCAGCCATATTCTGCCCTCCACGATCGAGGCGCTCGAAACGCGACGCCTGTTCTGTGCCCTTGATGACGGCGTCACCAATGCGCTGGACATCGCTCATTCGGTCGCGCCCGACGATGACGCTCATGCCGAAGCGGTCGACCAATACGACCCAACGTCTAAAGTTATCAGCGACGCGCTCGCCAAGCATGACAAGCCCGGCAAGGTCGTCGATCACACGGCCAGTTGGTACAAGCCGGCGCGCAAGATCACGATCCGCACCAATGAAACGCAGTCGCCGACGAAGAAATCGATCCCGATCAGCCGCGCCGTATCCACCGCCGGCAAGTTCGCCGCCGCAGCGGTGAACGTTGCCGTCAATGCAGCGGGGCTTCCGCTTCTGACTAGCCGCGCCGACGGTCAGGGCCTGAAGATCTTCCTCGACTTTGACGGCTACAACACCGACATCCCGTTCGACATGAGCGTGGCGCAAGGCGGCGATGGCAACGGCGCCACCTTTAACGCCGTCGAGCAGACCGTCATCTACAACGCCTGGCGCGACATCGTCAGCTTCTACTCGGCGTTTAATGTCAACGTCACCACCATCCAGCCCGCCACGGGCGGCAGCAATCCGGCCTTTGTCTGGCAGCGCATCACCGACAGCGTTAGCGGCGGCGCGGCCTACGTCGGCGCGATCAATAACAGTTCGTCCCAAGGCTGGACGGATGACAGCAACGCCATCAGCCGCACCAGCGGCATTGCCCATGAAATCGGCCATCAGCTCAACCTGCAGCACCAGAGCGACTTCAACACCAAAGCGGTCAAGCTCAATGAATACAGCAGCGGCTTCACCGCGCACGGGCCGATCATCGGAGTCGATTACGCGCAGAGCACGCACAAGTGGTTCTTCGGCCGCAACAGCATCTCGGCCGACACCCTGCAGAACGACATGGTGACAATGGCCAATTACATCATCGGTAAAGGCAGCTACGGCGACGGCTACATGCCCGATGATTTCACTGGCGCGTCCATCGCCGCGGCCACGCCGCTGTCGCTGACCAACGGCTCATACCAGACGGCCGGCGATATCGAGCGGAATACCGATGCCGACTATTTCAGCTTCACCAGTACCGGCAGCATGTTCAATGTGAACGTCGAGCCGACGTTTGAGGCCGGCATCGCGCCGAGGTTCGAAATCTACAACAGCAGCGGCACGCTGATCGCATCGAAGGACGACACGTCGTATCGCAACCTAGCCGACAACACCGGCGAAGAAGTGAACCTGAACTTGCCGGCCGGCACGTACTACGCACGGGTCAGCGGGCATGGCGATTACGGCGATCAGGGGGAGTATGCGTTCTTCGCCTCACCGCTGCCCGCCGGCTGGAGCAGCGGCGACATCAGCGCCAGCGGCACCGGCCGCGGCGGGTACGTGACCTACGACGCCAGCACCGGCACCTTCTATCAGGGCGGCAGCGGCTCAGACATCGCCGGCAGTTCCGACGCGATGAGCTACACCTACCAGACGCTCAATGGCGACGGCTCGATCACCGCGCAGATCACCGGCCTGGATAACACGAATAGCGCCGCCAAGGCCGGCCTCATGCTGCGGGAATCGCTCGGAGCCAACGCGCGTCACGCCTACGTGTACTTCACGCCGACCGGCTCGCAGTTCTCCTACCGCACGACGGTCGGCGGGGGAACGAGCATCTTCGCGCTCAGCGCCCTGATGCCGGGCTGGCTGCGTCTTACCCGCAGCGGCAACGTAGTGACGATGTTCACTTCGCTCGACAACGTCACCTACACGGCGATCGGCAGCGCAACGTTCTCGGCCCTGGCTAATCAGGTCTACCTGGGCATGGCCGTCACGAGCAAGAACACCAAGCAGCAGGCGACGGCCACGCTCGCCAACGTTAGCCTCACCGGCACGTTCGGCGCGACAGCGCCCACCTACAACGCCCTCCCAGCGCCGACCGGCCTCAGCGCAACGCCCGTGGCTACGCAGTCCACTTCCGTCAATCTAAATTGGTCCGACGGTGCCGGCGAAACGGGTTACCTCGTCGAACGCTCGGCCGACAACGTCAACTGGGTATCGCTCTTCACGACCGCCGCCAATGCCACGACCTACACCGATCCGATCACCTTTGGGTCGATGCGGTGGTGGTACCGAATCAGTGCCGTCGACGCGACGGGCAAATCCACGCCGTCGGTATCTGCCAGCGTGATCAATAAGCCCAAGGCCGCGACGAACGGGCAGGCCGTCACCATCAGTTCCAGCAAGCTCTCGCTCACATGGCGCGACACCAGTGGCGATACCGGCTACCGCGTCGAACAAAGCACCGATGGCGGCGCGACCTACGCTACGCTCGCCAACCTGGCGACCAACATCACCGGCTACAATTACAGCGGCCTGCCCGCCGGCGCGGTGTACACCATCCGCGTGACACCCCTGAGCCCCGTCGGTGACGGCGTTCCGTTGGTCTTCACCGGCGCCACCAACCTGCCGGCCATTACCACGCTGGCGTTCACGGCCAACAAGCTCGCAGGCAATGTTGGCATGACCTGGACCGATATCGCCGGCGAAACCGGCTACCGCGTCGAGCGGTCGACTGACAAGTCCACCTGGGCCACCATCGGCACCACCAGTGCCGACGTTACGACATACACGGACACATCGGCCCTCGGTCTGACACACTACTACTACCGTGTCTTTGGTATTAACGGCGCGAGCGAAAGCATGACGGGCAACGTCATCTTCCTCGCCACACCCTCCGCAACGCCTATCCCTACGCCATGGATTGATGCGGATATCGGTGCCCCCGGCGGCAGCGGCGCGGGCTTTGTCAGTGGCAGCACCGCGACCGTAATTGGCGCCGGCAGCGCGTCCATCACCGGCACGGCCGACACACAGAACTTCATCTATCGGCCGATGACCGGCGACGGCGAAATTATCGCCCATGTCGGCAGCCTTGAGGGCATCAATGGCAATTCCCGCGCCGGTCTGATGTTCCGCGAGTCACTGGCCAGCAACGCTAAGTATGCGTCGGTGTTCTTCCAGTCCACCACCGGCACCTTGGGCACAGACGCTGCGTATCGCAGCACGGCGGGTGCCGCAGGCGTGCTGGTGAACGGGGCCAGCACCGCGACGACCGCGTACACCTACCTGCGTATGGTGCGCAGCGGATCGACCTTCGCGACGTATGCGTCCACCACGGGCGCCGCCGGCTCGTGGGTGCAGATCAACCTGGTGTCCATCGCGATGAACAGCACGCTGTACGTCGGCCTGTTCGCACAGAGCGCGGACAGCACCTATCACACCGCCACGACGTTTGACGGCCTATCGGTCACACCGGCGGCAGCGTCAATTCCGACCGTCTCGTCGTTCGTCGTTAACGATGGCGCGGCCCAGCGATCGAGCGTGACCTCCATGAAGCTGACCTTCAGCACGCCGGCCGTTGCCAGTGCGGGTGCGATCACCCTGTGGCGGCGTCCGTCCGCCGGCGCAACCGCGGTTCAGATCAGCGGCGTTGTCCTGACCCCATCGGCCGGCAATACGGTCTACACGCTGACGTTCCCGGCGGGAACGTTCACCGGTGGTTCAGTGGCGGACGGCCTGTATGAAGTCCGAGTTGTGGCCAGCGGTGTCACCAATGCCGACGGCTTCAACATGACAGCCGACGCCACCTTCAACACCTACCGCCTGTACGGCGATGCCGACGGCAGCCACACCGTGGACTTTAATGACTTCCTAACCCTGCAGAATGCCTTCGGCACGACGGTCGGACAGGCCGGCTACGTGCCCGGCATGGATGCGAACGGCGACAATACGATTGATTTTAACGACTTCCTGGCGCTACAGAATAACTTCGGTTTGACGCTGTAGACGAACGACGCTTTAACGCGTGAGCTTGACGAGATTGTCGCGGTGTACGACTTCGTCATACGCGCGCTCGGCGAGCGCGGCGCGGATGGCGGCCGTCTTCTGGCCGCGGATGCTTTCCAGGTCCGCCGCGGCGTAATTCGTCAGGCCGTGCGCGATCTTCTCGCCCGCCGCCGTTTCGATCGCGACGACATCGCCCTTCTCAAACTCGCCGCGTACGGCCGTCACGCCCGCGGGCAGTAGGCTAACATTCCGACCGACGATCGCCTTTGCCGCGCCGTCATCTACGACGACGGTGCCGGCCGGCCGCGCCGCGCCGATCCACCGGCTGCGACCACTGGCACGTGACGTTTTTCGCGGCAGGAAGACCGTGCCGATCGCTTCACCGTCGATCAAGCGAACCAGCACGTTTTCATCACGCCCGCGAGCGACGACGAGCGTTTCGCCGGCCCCAGTCACGCGCTCGGCGGCCGCGAACTTGCTATCCATGCCGCCGGTGCCGAGCTGGCTCTTGTCGGTGCGAATAAGCTTCGCTCCCTCGACCGGGTCTTCGATGGTGCGGACGGATTGGCCGGCGGCATCGAGCACGCCGTCGACATTGCTCAGTAGCACCAGCAGGTCGGCCCGCAGCGCGGCCGCCACGTGGGCGGCCAGAATGTCATTGTCGCCGAAGCTAATCTGCACGATTTCGTCGGTGCTGATCGTGTCGTTCTCATTGATGATCGGCACCGCGCCCAGTTCATGCAGGGCATGCACCGTGTTGCGGAGATTGAGGAAACGCTTGCGCGCGTCGATGTCTTCACGCGTCAGCAAGATCTGGCCGACGGTCAGTTCGTGCGGCGCGAACGCTTCGGCCCAGGCGTCCATCAATCGCCGCTGCCCGACGGCGGCGACGGCCTGCAGCTTGGCCAGATCGGTCGGCCGTTTCGCCAGACTTAATTCGCCGAGGCCGGCCGCAATCGCCCCGCTGCTGACAAGCGTTACAGTCACGCCGCGCTGAAGGAGCGCTGCAATCTGGTTGGCAATCGAACGCAGAAACGCCGGATCCAGGCGCTTGTCCGGACCGGTCAGGGTCTGCGTGCCGATCTTAACGACAATGGCGCGGGCTTGGGTGACGAGAGTTCGCATGGAGAAGAATCAAACACGAAGGCGCGGAGCCACGAAGAGTGAATTTGCGGCGGGAAGCCCGTCGCCATCTCTAATTACTCAATATCAAAAACGCAGAGAAGCTGCGGACGCCCAACGCCTCTTCGTGCCCTCGCGTCTTCATGTTTCATCTTTACGGCAGCATATTGCCCGGCAGTTTCGGCATGCCCTGAATGTGCATCCCGTGGCCAGGATCACTCAAGCTGATTTGTAGCAGTGCCATAAGGATGCCTAGATAGC
>JAQGHK010000247.1 GCA_028288875.1 Phycisphaerales bacterium
TACGCCTTACTGCAATATCCTTCCAGATAGGCGCAGGGTGAGAAACGGACGGGGAAATGCCCCTGCCCCGCAGGAATCGGGTATCCCCGACGCCGCCAAACATCGTACATTTCAAGGGCTCCGTTAGACGGGCATCATCAATCCGTCATTTAGATAGTCGGACAGGGAGATTTGGGACTCGTGGAACGAAGCGTCGAAGAACTGGTCGCTGCCGCCAAGCTGCACGATGCCGAGGCATTTACCGCCCTCATCGCGCGGTTTGAGGGGATCGCGTTGTCGATCGCTTACGCCCACACCCGCCATGCCGCCGACGCCGGCGACCTGGTGCAGGAATGCTTCATGCGGGCGTGGCAGCGATTGGATTCGCTGGACGACCCGAGCCGCTTCGGCCACTGGCTGGGGCGGATGGTCCGAAATCTGGCCATCGACTGGCGTCGCCGCAAGCGGCCCGGTGCGCTGGACCCGGATATCGACGTCCCCGGCCCCGCCGCCGTTACGACGGCCATGGAAAGCCGGGAGCAGAAAAGCCAGATCGATCGAGCCTTGGCTTCGCTGGACGAGCTGTCCAAAGCCTGCGTGACGCTTCGGTATTACGAAGGGATGAGCAGCAAAGAGATCGGCGATGTACTGGATCTCTCCGCCGCCGCGGTCGATATGAGACTGTCGCGGGCCCGCAATCAGTTGCGGGATCGGCTGGCGGGCGTGGTGAATGTGAATGATTAACGAGACCCTGTGGGAACTTTGGGTGACGCGATGAACCGGCCGAACGACGAACTCGACAACCTCCTCCGCGATCACCTCGCCGGTGAACTCGACCCGATGCGTGGCCAGGCCCGCCGGGCGTTCGAACGCGAAGTGGTCGCTCCCATGCAGCACCGCCTTCGCCAGCGTGCCTGGCAGCAGGTTCGCATGCGGATCGCCCATGCCGCCCCGCTGGTGATGTCGATGGCGGCCTGTGCGGCACTGGGCTTCTATGTCCCGCGCTTCCTGTCCAGCCCGGCGACGCCAAACCTTGCCGTCGAAACGATGCCCGGCGGCAAACCCGCCCGCGAGCAGTTGGCGGAAATCACGCCGAATACGGTGACGCGAACCGAAGAACACGGCCTGACTTCCCTACCGGACGGCTCGGCCGGCCGACGGGTCGTGGCGAATCAAGTGGAATCGGCGAGCTGGGTCGACCCGCAGACCAACGCCCGGACCGAGTTCTACATCTATCCGACCGAGCAGGAAGTCGTGTCCCCGGCCGGCCGACAGTAAGCCCTTCGATTTCAGTACGCCCAATGCGCGCCGCACCGTACATCCTCTGTCTGGCCGTGGCCGGGCTGTCGCATTCTTCGCATTCCGCGGAGCCGACGGCACAGCCGCCCGTCCCGCAGGTCGTCGCCCCATCTAATGTCGCCGCGGCGACGCCTCAATTACGGGCGTCTTACCTCGGCGTGATGACGTCTGTCGCCACACCGGCCTTGCGTGAGCAACTCAGCCTGCCGGGCGGCGTGGGCGTGCTGATCGAGGCTGTCGATGCCGAATCTCCCGCCCAGCGCGGCGGCCTGCAGGTGCACGACATCATCATGAAGCTGGATGACCAGCTCGTGATCAACGTTCACCAGTTCGGCGTGCTCGTCCGCATGCGCAAGCCCGGCGAAACCATCAGCCTGTCGGTCATTCGCCGCGGCAAGCCTATTACCGCCAACGTCGCCTTGGCCGACCGCGCGTTCACGCCCGGCGATGACTTGGTGGCCATCACCAATGGCCCGCCGCACGGCAGCGGTCGGCTCAACAGCATCGTCACGCAGAACGACGGCACGCACGAAATCATCCTCACCACCCACGGCGATGCCGACCGTCATGTGCGGATCGCCACGACCCACGGCGAAGTGTTGTTCGACGGCCCGCTGAATACGGCGGACGACCGTGCCCACGTCCCCGCCGATTGCCGGGCCAAGGTGGACACGATCGAAAAGAACTGGGAGCGGTTCAAACAGCTCCGCAACATCGCCCCGGCGGCCAAGCCGCCCGCCGCGCCGGCCCCTGCGACGCCCGGCGAAAAATAAGCCGCTCACTCCACGTTCAGCCCGTCCAGATAGGCCTCGAAATCCGCCTGCGACTGCTTGGCCTTGGCGTCGATGTCATCGCGTTCTTTCCGCAGCGTTTCGATCTGACTTTCCTGATCGTTCAGCTTGTTCAGCAGCCGCGTGTGATAGGGCGTGCCCTTGTCGACGACCCGCATGTTCTCGCGCAGGCGGGCCTGCTCCTGGCTGATGGTATCGATCGCTTCGCCCTTCTCTTTCGACTGCCGGAGCAAATCCACAACCGCCTGGCGGCGCTTGATCGCGTCGATCAGCGCGTCGCGAACTTTCTGCGGGATCGCGCCCTGCTTGCTCTGATAGACCAGCGTGCTCACGTCGTTGTTCAGGATCATCACCGATTCATTATGAGTCTTCTGCTGGGTCACTTTGAGGGTTTCGGTTTTTCCCTTCGCGACGGCCAGCTTGAAGCGATAGCGGACGTCGGTTTTTTCCATCGGCTCGGGCGAATCCACCAAGGCCCAGCCTTGGAGCAGCTCGTGTTCGACGATGACGCCGCGGTCGTGGTCGCTCTTATTTTCAATCGAGTAGGTTTTGGTCTGCGAAAGCTTGCGGCTGAGGAAGAGCACGCCTTTGACGATCTTGCCGCCGATCAGGTCGGACGTGCCGCTGTCTTTGACGTCGATGAGCGTTTCCAGATCGATCCCGAACGACAGCAGCCGCTTCTGGCCGCCGGGCAGGTCTTCGATGCGGGAGTCGCCCGCGTAAGCCCCGCCGCTGAGCACGGTGATCGGCCCCTGCGGCAGCAGCTTGCCGGTGGTGTTGGTCAGCATCACGCCATTGAGCGGGTTACGCGGCAGGACCGTCTGATTGAAGATCGACAACGGCTCGGCCTCGATCTTGTCAGTCACGATCGGCACGAGCGAGCTTTGCTGCCGGGCGAGGGAGACGTGCTCGATTTTGTATTGGAACAGCTCGCCGAGCTTGGCTGTGGTCGCCGCGGTGCTGATTGACTCATTTCCCACCCCAAAATCTGAACCGCCGGATGGCACAAGGATCGAGTCGCTCGCATCAAAGGCAGCCTTTGCCGCTGGAGCCGCTGCAGCTTCCATTGGTACGGCACCCTGGAGGCCTGCAGCGCGGTTGGCACTTCGAAACGCCATGTTCTGGGTGCCCGATCGATACACCGGCGGCTTCAGCCCAGCGAACAGATCCAACTGCACCGTCGGCCGAGGCAGGTAGATCGGCTGGTACAGATCCATGACAAAGCTGATCGGCCGGCCGCTGACGAGGCTGAGGGTGATGTCGTTCCAGTCGGAATCCGTCTGGTTCTCCACCACGGCCCAGCCCTGCAATGCACCGCCGGCCTTCGCCCCTTCCTTGGCCCCGCCGGGGCCGTCGAGCAGCAGGCGGTAGGTCGTCTTCCAGACCGGCGTTTCGACGACGTAGCCGAGCGCCAGGCGGTGATCGGCCGGGCCGGTGAAGGCAATCGTCACCGGCTTCTTGTCCTGATCCCGCCCCGCCGCCACCGCCGCCAGGGCCCGGCCGAGTTCGGCCTGAAGCCGCTCGTCATCGAGTTGAATCGATTGAACCTTCTCGAGCTCCACCTGGCTGAGGCCCTTGCCGTCAAAAATGTTCAGAATCGCCGTTTTACGCTCCGGCGCAGTGAGCGTGGCCGGCACGGTTCGTTCTTCCACGCCCACCACCGTCCCATGCCGGTTATCGCCGGCCATGCTGATGGTGACGGTCGCCCCGCGCAGTTGGGACAAAACGCGGGCCATCGATGGGTCGCCGGTGAGGTCGATCTGGAAGGTTTTGAGGGTTTTATCCAGCGGGTCCTGTGACGGGTATTGGACGCCCGACACTTTCCCGCCGGCGTCCTGAATCACCAGTGATTTCAACACGTCGTTGATCTGCTGGGTTTTGAACTTCAGGGTGACCGTGCCGTCGCCGCTGACGCTGCCGTCATGCCTGAAGAAACCGACACCGCTGGTGTAGAGCGTGACGGCCTTCACGGGCAGGTCCGACGGCTGCGTAGTGGCCGCCCGGGCGGGCAAATTGCCGACGGCTAAAGCGAGAGCGAGCGAGCGGAGCATTGGACGGTTGAGCGGGCGGGTTTTGAGCATGTTTCCTCCAGAAATCCGGTGCGGGCGACGACAAAGCTGTTCGTTAGACGCACTAGCCACCGAAAGGTTCGGTTGACGCCCCCCGCCCGGTACGATAGTTCAGACCGACTCAGCGTGAGTCTGTCGGAGCGAAGCATTATGAAAATCTTATTGATCGGTTCAGGCGGCCGCGAGCACGCCCTGGCGTGGAAGCTCAGCCAATCGCCCAAAGTGCAGCGTCTGTTCTGCCTCCCGGGCAACCCCGGCGTGGCCCAGGTGGCCGACTGCTTCAAGATTGATGTGATGGACTTCGGTCGCATCGAACGCTTCGCCAAGGACAACGCGATCGACCTGATCATCATCGGCCCGGAAGACCCCCTGGCCGCCGGCCTGACCGACCGCCTGCAGAAGCTCGGCTTCAAGGTCTTCGGCCCCAGCATGGAAGCCGCGCGACTGGAAGGCGATAAATGGTTCGCCAAAGAACTGATGCGCACGCAGTCGGTCCCCACGGCCGAGGCGCGCAGCTTCACCAATGCCGATGCCGCCGAGCAATACATCAAGATGCACAGCCAGCCGATCGTGGTGAAAGCCGCCGGGCTGGCCAAGGGTAAGGGCGTCAGCGTCTGCTATCGCGAAAGCGAAGCGCTGGAAGCCATCGATAACGCGATGCGCAAGAAAATCTTCGGCGACGCCGGCGCGCGCGTCGTGATCGAAGAATTCATGTCCGGCCCGGAAGTCAGCGTGATGGCGTTCGTCGACCGCCGGCACATCTACCTGATGGAAACCGCGCAGGACCACAAGACCATCGATGAAGGCGACACCGGCCCCATGACCGGCGG
>JAQGHK010000269.1 GCA_028288875.1 Phycisphaerales bacterium
AGCAGCAGCAGCGTAGTGCTCTCGATGCACATCATCAGCGTGTTGCCCCACCAGACGGGGGAGCGCGATCCGAATACGGTGACAGGTAGCTCGGCCACGTCAATCACGCGGCGGCCGGCCTCGTCGATGCGGTTGATGGCCTCAGCCATGGGCGGCCTCCGAATGCTCGGCCGCGTGAACCGCGGGGTGTCTCTGCAGCAGCGTGCTCGTCCAGAACCAGCCGAAGAGTGCGAGCGTCACCGCAATCAGCCCATACACCGCGTACCACGGATTGAAGATACCGCCGGCGAGCAACAGCCCCGCGACAGCGAACGCCAGCAGCAGCGGCCAAAGCGATTCGCCGGCCAGGCAGTAGCGGTGGTCGGGCGCGGCGTCGAGAATCGTCGTGCAGAGCACCTCACGGCGACTGCGATCATCCAATCCGCCGATGATCGGCGCATCGGCCCGGTTCTCCCAGACCGGCTCACGGCCCTGACAAGTCGGCGGGTCTTTGAAGTTGTACCGCGGCGGCGGCGACGTCGTGGCCCACTCCAGCGTGCCGGCGTTCCAAGGGTTGTCGCCGGCAATGCGGCCGCGCTTGCGACTCCAGAGAACATTGATGATCAGCAGCAGCACGGCGACGCCGGTGATGAAGGCGCCGACGGTTGCGACGATATTGAGCGGTGCCCAGTTCGTGCCGATCGGATAAGTGAAACGCCGCCGCGTCATGCCGCCGACGCCGAGCAGGTGCATCGGCCAGAACGTCATGTGGAAGCCGACGAATGTCAGCACCAGATTCCACCAGCCGAGCGTGGTGTTCATGAGCCGGCCCGTGAATTTAGGGAACCAGTAATAGAACGCTCCGAACAGCGGGAACACCGCCCCGCCGATCAGCACGTAGTGGAGGTGTGCCACCACGAAGTACGTGTCATGCATCTGCAGATCGATCGAGACGCTGGCGAGCATCACGCCGGTGAGCCCGCCGATGACGAATGTTGCAATGAACGCCACCACCCACCAGAGCGGCAGTTCCAGCCTCACGCGTCCGCCCCAGAGCGTGGCGATCCAGCAGAACTGCTGCAGGCCCGCGGGAATAACAATCATCAGGCTGCTGGCCGTGAAGAGGCCTTGGCCCAGATCCGGCAGCGGCGTGGCGAACATGTGGTGGACCCACACACCAAAGCCGATGAAGGCCGTCGAGATCAGGGCCAGCACCATCGCCGTGTAGCCGAACAGTTTTCGTCCACTGAACGCGACAACAATCGACGAAACGAAACCCGTCGCTGGGATGAAGATAATGTACACATCCGGGTGGCCGAAGAACCAGAACAGGTGCTGCCACAGCAGTGCGTCGCCGCCTTCCGACGGGTTGTAGAAATGCGTGCCGATGTTCGTCAGCCGGTCCATCGACAGCATCGTGCTGCAGAGCATGACGGCCGGCATCGCGAAGATCACCATGAAGGCTGTGACCAGCTGCGCCCAGACGAACATCGGCATGCGGTTCAGGCTCATGCCGACCGCACGCTGCTTAAAGATCGTCGTGATGAATTCCACCGCGCTCGACAGCGCGCTGAACTCCACCAGCGTGAACATCAGCGACCAAAGGTCGACACGATGGCCCGGCGAATACTGCGGCCCCGACAACGGCACGTACGCGAACCAGCCGGCGTCGGGCCCCATGTTGCACAGCAGCCCGCCGAACAGCGCGAGGCCAGCGAACAGGTAGACGTAGTAGCTGAAGTTCAGCAGCCGCGGGAAAGCGACATTGCGCGTGCCGATCATAAGCGGCACAAGGTAGAGCCCCATGCCTTCCATTACGGGCACCGCGAACAGGAATATCATCGCCGTGCCATGCGTCGTGAAGATCTGGTTGTACGCGTCCGGGCCAAGGAATGTATTCTTGGGCGTGGCCAGCTGGATCCGCATCAGCAGCGCCAGCACGCCGGCCATGCAGGCGAAGATGCAGGCCGTGCATACGAAGCGCAAGCCGATTTCTTTATGATCGGTCGTGGTCAACCAGCCGTAGACGCCCCGTGGCTTTTGCCAAACGCGATCTAACTCAGCAAGGTGTCGCGCGTCGGCAACCGAGCGTTGCATCTCAATAGTCGGCTGTGCGACGGTCACTGGCGGCTCTCCAGGAAATCGACAAGGTCGCGCAGATCGTCAGGGCCTACTGCCGCGTTGGGCATGCGCGTTCCGGGCTTAATGCTTTGCGGGTTGACGAGCCAGCGGGCTAAGTCGTCGCGGCTGCTTCCGATTGCCCCGGCCGCCCGAATGGTGCGGCTCCCAACGTGCGACAGGTTCGGCCCGACCCGGCCGAACGCCAGTGTGCCGCTGAGCTGGTGGCACAGGACGCAGTTGTTGGATTGAAACACCTGTTGGCCGCGCTTTTGCGAATCCGTCACCGGCGCGGGCGGCGGACTGCGCTGGGCGGCGAGCCATGCGTCGAACTGCTCTTGCGGCTCGGCGATGACCAGTAGCCGCATTTGCGCGTGTTCGTATCCACAGAACTCCGCGCACTCGCCCCAGTATTCGCCGGCCTTGTCGGCCTGCAACCAGATCGATGTCGGATGGCCAGGAACACAGTCTTTTTTCCCGTGCAGGCTGGGCACCCAGAAACTATGGATGACATCCTGCGAGTTCAATTGCAGATCCACCGGCCGGCCGACAGGAATGTGAATTTCGTTCGCGGTGACGAATACGTTGCCGGGCGTGGCATCTTCATATTCCACTTCCCA
>JAQGHK010000276.1 GCA_028288875.1 Phycisphaerales bacterium
TGGCGAGCACCTTAGAGCGGGCGTCGTAGGCATCCTGGGCCTGGCCGTAGTGGGGCGACGAAGTGAATATTTATGCTCCGCTGACGAATGCCTTTGAACGACAGTACGGCGGCGGCATCGCGATGCCTTACCACTTTGAGGGGCGCACTGAGCAAGTCGGCATTGAAAACGTGCGCTTGGTCAGCGCCTTCGCTGGCAAGCCCGAAGATAATGATGAGAAGCACGGATGGATCGCGATTGACCTCAGCAAGGTGCAAAACGCCTGGGTGCGCGACGTCACCTGCGTGCACTTTGGCTTTGGCCTGGCCAATATCGGGCGCGATGCAAAGTGGGTGACAGTCCAAGACTGCAGTTGCCTGAACCCGGTTTCGCAGATCACCGGCGGACGGCGGTATTCCTACAACATCGCCGGCGAGCTTTCGCTCGTGCAGCGCTGCTTCAGCCGAGAAGGCCGGCATGACTTTGCGCTCGATAGCCGCGTGCCGGGCCCGAATGTCTTTCTCGCGTGCCGTTCTGAAAACGCGCATGATGACGCCGGGCCTCATCACCGCTGGTCGACCGGCACGCTCTTCGACAACGTGGACACGCACATCATCGATCTGCAGAACCGGCTGAATATGGGATCCGGCCATGGTTGGGCTGGGGCGAACAGCGTGCTGTGGAACTGCCGTGTTGATGAGTTTTGTATTCAGACGCCGCCCACGGCGAACAACTGGGCTATCGGCGTTATCGGCAAGCAAGTGCCGCCGTCGATGATGGTGAATGACGAATATCGGAAACGCGTACCGGACGATTATTTCAAAGGCCACCCGACGCCAGATCCTGCTTGGGCGTTCGATCTGGGAAACACCGGCACGATCGATTCTCCCGGCAGACTCGTCGCGCCACAGAGCTTGTATCTCGCCCAGTTGAGAGAGCGCCTCGGCGATGCGGCCATTCAGCAAATCGGCCCGACGTACGACTTACTTCGATGACCCAGCAACCACCCGAGCGTGCTGACCCCGGCTATGTCGACCTTCAGGTCAATGGCTACGGCGGCATCGATTTCAACTCTGACGCGTTAACGGACGAGGGTCTGCACGACGCATGCAAGCGGCTCCGCGCCGACGGCGTCGGCCGCATCCTGGCGACGGTAATTACCGAAGAGCTGCCTGTGATGTGCCACCGGCTGAGCCGCCTCGCGGCGTTGCGAGATAACGACGAGCTTGCTTGCGATGTGATCGCCGGCTTTCACATCGAGGGTCCCTTCATCAATGAATCGCCAGGCTATCGCGGCGCCCACCCTGTCGATGCGATTCGCCCGACCGACATGGATGCAGCCAAGCGACTGCTTGATGCCGCCTCCGGCTTGGCGCGCCTGGTGACTCTCGCCCCCGAACGCGACCAAGGCCTTCAGGTCACGCGTTATCTGGCGCGGCACGGTGTGATTGTTGCTGCCGGTCACTGCGACCCGGCTATGGATGAACTCTCGGCCGCCTGCGATGCCGGGCTGACACTTTTTACGCACCTCGGCAACGGCTGTCCGATGCAGATGCACCGTCACGACAACATCATTCAGCGCGTTTTGAGTATGGCTGATCGGTTGATGTTGTGTTTCATCGCCGATGGCGTTCACGTGCCGCTATTCGCATTGACAAACTACCTGCGGTGCGCCGGGATCGATCGATGCATCGTCGTGACCGATGCCATAGCCGCCGCGGGACTGGGGCCAGGACAATATCGGCTATCGCGTTGGAAGATTACCGTTGGCGACGACTTGGCCGCCCGCGCGCCGGACGGATCGCACCTAGTCGGCTCTGCCATGACCATGCCACAGAATGCCGCCAATTTGCTGACCAAGATGGGTCTGCGCGCCGCCGACGTGAAACGCCTGCTGGTCGACAACCCCGCCCGGCTGCTACGGCGGCCCTAATCTAGACGACCGAAGGCCGATCAACCTTTCAGCCAGCGCTTGAACCAGGAAGACCCGTCGATGCTGACCGTCACTTCCAAGCCGATCTGGTCGAACGGACTGGTTCCCGCGACTTCCGCTGGCCATTCGTCGACGGCGATGCGGACGTGGGCGCGGGCGTCGCGATTATCTGGCAGGCGAGCCAAGAGCTGGGAGTCGTCGACGCGCGACCCGGAGCCTGAGCTCGACTGCACGCGACCATTGACCTGCTTGCCGGTGCCGAGAAAGGTGATGACGGCGTGATCGCCCGGCTGGATGCGATAGGCGGAGCTCTCACGCACGGTGGCCAGCACGAATCGCGTGGCGGGATCGTAAAGCGTTACGAGTGGCTCGGACACGTTCGCGTGGGTGCCGGTGGAAGCCGGCACGGACCAGACGACGGCATCAACCGGGGCCGCAATCTTGGCATGACTTCTTTCGTTCAACTTGGCGTTTTGCGCTGAAATGGAGGATCGCAGGCCGTCCAGGCGGGCAATATGACGGGTGTTTTGTGCTTCAAGGTCCAGAAGGCGGACCTTCAATTCGTCGATGCGCTGCCGCGCATCGGCGGCCTCTCGGCTACCGTCACCACTGAATAGACCGGCCCGGACCGCGGCCAGTTCGGCTTTCAGGCGGGTGCATTGTGCGAGCGCGCTCCCGGCCTCGGCGCGAGCGACCTCCACCGCCGTCTCGGCTTCTGAAACCTCCCGCGGCGTCACTGAATTGTCGCCGAGCTTTTTCAAGCGGTCGCGCTGTTCGACCTGTTGCCGCAATGTTGATTCGGCGGCAATGCGGGAGCCGTCCGCTTCGATAATGCGGGACTCAAGCCGCTCGGCCTCCAATTTGCGCAACTGCTCCCGCCGCGATTCCAGCTCGGCAACCATCGCCTTAACGGCTTTGACCTGCGTTTCGTCCGCACTGGTCTCGCCGACCAGTGACCGCTGCTCCGCGATAGC
>JAQGHK010000308.1 GCA_028288875.1 Phycisphaerales bacterium
CGTCGCTTATTCGATGACGCCGAGGCCGACGAGCGCGGCTTCCTGCTCGGGCGTCACGAGGGCCTGCAGTTCTTCCACGGCCGACTTCACGGCAGCGCGGGCCTTTTCACGGGCGGCACGGACGGCGGTGACCTTGGTATTCAGTTCCTCGGCCGTCGCCTTGCCACCGTCGGCGGCGGTCTTCAATTCCGCCATCGCGGTGGCGACGGGGCCGGTCGCCCCACCCATGCCACCCATCATGCCGCCGGGACCGCCTTGGCCGCCGAATCCGCCTTGGCCTCCCGGACCGCCCTGACCGCCTTGGCCACCCTGCCCACCCATGCGGCGACCGCCCTGCTGATCACCGCCACCGGCGCCGGGCATTGGGATGTCGTCACGGTTCACCTGTGGGGCATCGGCGGGCGGCGGGCCGTTGCCATCGGGTGGGGGCGGCGGGAAGCCGCCATTGCCACCACCGTTGCCGCCGCCGGGCCCGCCTTGCCCGTCCGGGCCACCCATCGGACCGCCACCGGGACGCTGATTATTCGGGCCGCCGAAGGCATCGTTCCCACCGCGCCCACCAGGACCACCCCGGCCGCCCCGCATGCCGCCCCCGCCGTTGCCCGCGCCGAGCAGGCCGGCCTCAGCGATGCGGCGGGCGTTCACCACTTTGCGGACGGCCGGCGAGATGACCTTCCATTCCTCGTCGCTGGCGTGCAGCGTGGTCTTCATCTGATCGAAATTCATTTGGCCGCCGGGCCCACCCATCCCGCCCATTCCGCCCGGCCCGCGTTGGCCTTGGCCCTGCGGTCCTTGTCCCTGGGGACCCTGGTCGCCCGGCTGATTCTGGGCACAGGCCAACGTGGCGGTCACGAGCACGGTCGCGGCGAATAGCTTGCTTCGAAACATGGCGGTTCCTCGTTCGGCTCTCGATGGCGTGCCTTCGATCAAGATGAGAAGGCTTTTCGTCATCATGACCGCAAGAGTACGCCCATCTACCTGAAGCGTCTGTTAAGGAACTTGCGATCGGCAAGAATTTTATACAACCGCATTTAAGCACCCATCGGCAGGCGAACGATGAACGTCGTGCCTTTGCCTTCTTCGCTTTCGAACATGATGACGCCGCCGTGCGCGACGACGATACTTCGGCCGATCGCCAGGCCCAGACCGCTACCGCCTTCGGCGCGGCTGCGGGCCGCATCGACCCGATAAAACCGTTCGAACACGTGCGGCTGATGATCGCCGGGAATGCCGATGCCCGTATCGATCACGCGCAGCACGGCCTCGGCTTTTTCGATCGTCACCGTCACGCGAACGCTGCCGCCGGGCTTGTTGTACCGGATGGCGTTGCTGACCAGATTCGTCACGACTTGGTCCAGCCGTGTCGCATCGCCGGAGATACGGGCGGGCACGGCTTCGACATCGATCGAAACACCCTTTTCCTCAGCCAGCGGCGTCAGCAATTCCACGCCATCACGAGCGATGTCGGCCAGATCGATTTCCTTCTTCTCCAGCGTCAGCCGCCCCGCGTCGGCACCGGCCAGCAGCAGCAGCGAATCGACGAGATCTTTCATTCGCGTGCTGGCGCGTTGGCAGGTTTGAAGGGTCTTCTTGTATTCATCGGGCGAGCGATCACGCGAGAGGGCCAGTTGTGTGGCCGTGTGCATGACCGCGAGCGGGGTGCGGAGTTCATGCGAGGCATCGGCCGTGAAACGCACCTGTTGGCGGAACGCGTCATCGAGACGCGAGAAAGCCGTGTTGAGCACCTCGGCGAGCTGGCCGAGTTCACTTTCCGTATCGGCGACGTCGATCCGCGCGGAGAGATTCTTAACACTGATCGATTGGGCCGCCTTCGTGATCGTTTTGATCGGCCGAATCACGCGTGAAGCCAAAACGAGCCCGCCCATTAGGCCCACCGCCAGCACGGCCGCGCCCGTGGCGATCAGTTGCAGGCCCAGCCGGCGAAGCTCATCCCGATCCGCCGCGACGGATTTGCCGACGACCGCAGCGATGCCGAAATTGCCAATGACCACGGCTTCGCGGAAGTTGTCGCGCTGGCGAAAGGTTGGCGGCTGTGGGGCCGGCGGGGTCGGCGGCGGTCCATTATTCTCAGGCGGAGGACCCGGCTCGGCATTCGGGCGAAGTGGTGGCGGCAGATCTTTCGGATCAATGTACGGCCGCTGCACGTCCTTCACCTCGCCGGCAGAACCTACGATCCGGCCCTCGCCGTCCCACACGATGAAGTACGCACCGTCGATTGGCTTTTCGAAGCGCTCGGCGAGGGCCGGTGACAACCGCATCTGGAGGGGCGCCCGCTCCATCTCCGGTCGCGGCTGATCAAAGCGACGGCCATCCGGCCCACCGCGATCGTCCGGGCCGCCACGATCGTTTGGCCCGCCGCGATCGTCGGGGCCGCCACGGCGTTCCGGTCCGCCTCGCCCATCAAACCGCATCATGCGCGGCGGCCGAACACCCGCGGCGATCAGCTGCACCGTACGTTCCAATTCCGCGTCGATCTGCGCAAAACGGGACCGACGAATCTCATAGAACGTCATCGCGCCAAACGCCAGCAACACCACCGCCAGCAGGCCGGCGTGCCACAGCTGAAGGGTCCAGCGGATCGATCTAAACATGAATCATGTACCCTTCGCCGCGGCGGGTGGTGATGAAGTCTTTGCCGAGCTTGCGCCGGACGTGGGCGACATGGACTTCGACCAGGTTCGACAGCGTGTCGCTGGATTCATCAAACAGGTGTTCGTAAATCATCGTGCGGCTGACGAGCTTGCCCTTGTGCATCGCCAGCAGTTCCACCAGCGCATATTCGCGCGGCGTGAGCGACACTAGGTCGCCATTGAGATACGCGAGCCGCTGTGCCGTATCGAGCGTGACATCGCCGACGACCAACTTCGCCTCCGCTTGTCCGGCCGAGCGGCGGATCAGGGCGCGAAGACGGGCCTGCAGTTCCACCAATTCAAACGGCTTTGTCAGATAATCGTCCGCACCGGCGTCCAAGCCCGCGACGCGGTCTGGCGTGGCATCGCGGGCCGTGAGGATCAGCACCGGGGTTGCCTTTGATTTCCGCAGCGCTTTGAGCAGGTCCCATCCGCTCATGCCCGGCAGCATCAGGTCGAGCACGATCGCGTCGTAATCGGTTCCTTCCGCTTTGAATAAGCCTGTCTTGCCGTCGCCGGCTTCGTCGACGGCATACCCATTCTCGCGCAGAGATTGAGCGACCGCATCGAGCAGATCAGGTTCGTCTTCGACTACCAGCACACGCATCCGCACCTCGCCCGTCAGGCCACACGCGCCACGCGGCGAACGATCACCAGCGCCAGCACGTAGACGCCAACGTACACCCCCACCCACCCGACGTCGACGCCAGTGATGCGGACGAAGTGCCGCTCCAGCGCCGGCCGCGGGTAAATGACTTCGATCGACCGCAACGGCGATTCCTTGGGCCCGCCCACCAGCGATGGCTGCGGCGGCCGGCTGTTGCCGATCGTTATGCCGGCACCGGTCGCTGCGCCTTCGGTATTCGCCTGCACATAGAACATGCCGTCAAAGTTTTCGGCGGGTCGCAGCAACCACGTCAGTCCCTGGGGCGGCAGCGGAGCGTGAAGATACGCACGGAGTTCGTCGACTGTGGTGTTGACCGGCAACAGGTCGGTGGCTTTGGCCGGCGACGCCGTCACTTCGTTCAACAGGCGTTGCAGCGTAGGACGGATCGGCGGCAAAGATTGGACGGCCGGCGTGGTGGAATCGATCGCAACGGACGTTGGCACATTCAGCGTGACCGGTTTCGTCCAGTCGCCATTGGTCATGACGACCACGCGCACCGCCGACCCCGCAGCCACATTCCATGCCGCCGGCTCCGCTCGCGCGCCAAGCCAGATGAAGCCGGCCACCATCGGGCCGAGCAGCAATCCGGCCGGTACCAGCGACGCGCCCAGCACCCGTGCCGGAACGCCTGCCGCCGCTCGCAGCAGCGCCACACGTCGTGGTGAATCGACTGGCCACTCGGCGGCCCGTTTTCGCAGCAGGACGGCCCGCCGTTTGGCTTCCAAGAGGCGGCGGTTATCCGTCACCGCCCGCTGAAGCAGCAGCGTCACGGCAGCCGTCAGCATCGCCAGGATCGCCACCGTAATCGGCCAGCCGATCACGCGAATCACCTGCCATAACATCGCATCAAACACCGCGAAGGTCGGCCAGCGAACGTCGGCATTGGGAAGCAGAAAGAACGCCAGCAGAAAAACAGTCCACACCGCCGCAGCGCGGTTGCGCCACCGAGCCGCTGTGCGATCCTTTCGGCCGGCCGGCGGTGGCAGTAGCAATTGCGGAATATGCACGTCATTTTTCGTCGGCAGCGGATCGATGGCCGACGGATCATCCGCCAGGGCGGCGTGGCCGCTGTCGCCGTCGACACGAAGCACGTCGCCCGTTTTGAATCGCCGCGTGGCGTCCGCGAGCACGACGGAGGGCAGGCCCATTTCACGGGCGACCACCGCGCCGTGTGACAGTGCCCCGCCGCATTCGATCACCAGCGCCGAAGCGCCGGTAAACGCCGGCGTCCAGGATGGATCGGTACTGGGGCAGACCAGCACATAGCCGCGTGGCACTTGGCCGACTTCGTCCGGCGAGTGGACAACCAGCGCCGGGCCCGTCGCCACGCCGCCGGAGATGGCCATCGCCGTGGATTGTGTGTCGATCGCCTGTCGCTCGCCAAATCGCACAGCCACGTCCGCGTCAATAAATCGGGGCGGTTGCAGACGGGCCTCGGCGGCGTGTATCGCTTTTGCCTGTTGAATTTCCGTGGCCGCCGTCTCGCCCGAACGCAGTGCGGCGAAGAGTTGTTCGCGACTGAGATAGAAAACGTCGTCGCCAATGCCCAGCCGCCGGCCGGCGTGGAGCCCGATGTCGCGCAGCAGGTCATAGCCGAGCATCAACTGATCTTTGGCGGCCTCGCGTCCGGACACGGCTTGGCTGGCGAGAGAGACACGTCGGTCAAATTCCTTCGCATCGACTGCCGACAACGTGGCGCGAATGGCCTCGGCCTTTCTCTGAACGGCATTCGCGTGGCGATGGTGCCGTTCGGTCGGCGATTCGCCGCTGGCTAAGCGACGGGCCGCCTCGCGTGCGGCCTCGGGCGTCTCGCGCCATCGCGGCGACGCCAAGTCAAACTCGCCGACGCCGCGGTGGCTATGGATTGCCAACCAGTCGTCGAGCGCTGCTTCTCCCTTGCCGACGGCGTACAACATCGTATCGGCAGTGATCGAGGCGTCCGGTGCACCGCCGGAAGACAGCAGTCGCGAGATCGCCCCGGCGTCTTCGTCCCACACGTAGTCGGCGATGAACTCGCGCAGCTGATCCAGCGCGTGGCCGGCGCGCAGGCCGGACAGCACTTCACGCCTGGCGACATCAACCATCACAAACGCTTCGTGACCCTGCCACTGATCAATCCGTTGTTCGCCGGAGAGTGTCTTGAGATCGATCGCTTTGTGCTTGCGAACGTAATCCGCCACGTCGTCGAATGATTGCGTCACCGGCAACGTCGCCAATGCATTGGCGGCACGACCGAGCATTCGGCCGGCACGGATTCGGGAAAGGATGGAGCCCCGCGCGTCCGTCGGAGGCTGCTGGGCTGCGTCGGGTTCACGCCGCAGCAATTCAGCGTCTTAAACGAA
>JAQGHK010000317.1 GCA_028288875.1 Phycisphaerales bacterium
CTTCAGCCAGCAGTTGTCGCAGACGTACGAAGAAGTGAACCTCAACTACCGGATGGACAAGCTGCTCACGAGCGCCGCTGAGCCCGAAGACGTCGTTCGGACGATGTGCGATGAACTGCGTCAGACCATGAACTACGGCTGGCTGGCGATGTCGTTCGCCGATGGCGAATCCGTCCTTGCCCCGCTGCGGCGCAAGCTGCTGCACGCCGGCGCTCTGCCGTGCGATCGCGATCAATTCATCGCCGAGTGCCCCACCGCCGACGCCGCGACCGAGCGTGTGCTCTCGCCCGGCCGGCATACCTTGGCGAACCTTGCCAAATCCGAAGTGCTCATCGAGCAAGTCACCCACGATCAAACGCCGGTCGGCGTTTTGGCCGCCGGTAATCGCAAAGGCGAAGAATCTGACGTCACCAGTAGTGAGATGCAGTTGGTGGAAGCCGCCGGCAATTTCCTCGGCCTGTTTCACCAGAACGCGTTTCGATTCGCCGAGCAGCGCCGCCAGTTCTTGGGCACCCTGCACGCGCTCTCCGCGGCCGTCGATGCGAAGGACCCATACACCCGTGGCCATTCGGAGCGCGTCGCGCTGCTCGGCTCGCAACTGGCGCGCGTCGTCGGGCTGGACGCTGATTTCGTCGAAGCCGTTCGCGTCGCCGGGCTGCTGCACGACATTGGGAAGATCGGCGTGCCCGAGTCGGTGCTGCGGAAGCCGGCGCGCCTCACGGACGAAGAATTCGCCTTGATCAAGAAGCATCCGGAAACGGGCTATGAGATCCTGAAGGATCTGCCGTCGCTCACCTTCCACCTGCCCGGCGTGCTCTATCACCACGAGCGTTGGGACGGCCGCGGCTATCCGCATAACCTGAAGGGCGACTCCATCCCGATGATCGCCCGTCTCCTCTCCTTCGCCGACACATTCGACGCGATGAGTTCCAACCGCGCCTATCGCCGCGGCATGGACCGCGAACGTGTGCTGGCGGAAATCCGCAAATCCTCCGGCACCCAGTTAGACCCGGACCTGATCGAACCGTTCGTCACCATGGATTTCACGGCGTTCGATCAGATGCTCAAGGAGCAGGAAATGCTCGCGTCGATCTCCGAAGTCGCAGCGTGAACCCCGGACGAACGCGAGCAAGCTCGCGGCTACGCCAACTCCCCGATTCCGACCGATCAGTACAAAATTTTTCAATTAATGCTTGCCATCCCCAATTGCGCCTATTAAAGTAACAATCGTGGCGTCCAACACGCAGTTTTCGATCGCGGTGCACCTGATGGCCGGCCTTGGCGATCGGTGTGGCCAAGATACGAAGTCCTGCGATTTGGCCGCCAGCGTGAACACCAGCGCTAGTTTCATCCGCCGGGTGCTGGCGAAATTGTCCAAGGCCGGGCTCGTGAAAACGACAACTGGCCACAGCGGCGCATGCTGGCTCGCCCGCGAGCCGAGCACGATCACGCTGCTGGAGATCTATAACGCTGTCGGCGCGCCGAAGGTGTTTGCGATTCACGATTACACGCCACTGGAGCCGTGCAAAGTGAGCTGCAACATCAAGTACGCGCTCGACAAAGTACGTTGCAAAGCCCAATCGGCCACCGAGGCCGCGCTGGGACAAATGACGCTCGCCGGGGTGCTGCTGGATTTGAAGAAAAAGTAGCTGCTATTTAGGCCAAATTGTGATTTCTAAAGTAACAAAACCGCACACGTGCGGAACGGTCCACTGCGGCCGTAACGAATCAAAAAGGGAAGACGTCATGACTCGAATCAAATCTGCATACACGACAGATACCAAGCCCGAACGGCCAATGAATTTTCGCGATTGGCGCCGTCGCCACGCGGCCCGATTGTCACTCGTTGGCGGCCTGACGGCGTGCGCTGTGATCGGCTGCGAGAAGCCCGCCGCCGCGCCGGCTGCCCCGCCGCCGGCTGCGGTCAACGTCGCCAAGCCGGTCGTGAAACAGATCGTCGAATGGGACGAATACACCGGCCGCCTCGGCCCGGTGGAGGCCGTCGACATTCGGGCTCGCGTCAGCGGCTACCTCGAATCGATTCACTTCACTGACGGCCAGATCATCGCCAAGGGCGACCTGCTGTTCGTGATCGATCCGCGTCCGTTCCAGGCCGCGTTCAACGCCGCCGACGCCGAAACCAAGCAGGCCGAAACGCGCTTGGACCTAGCGAAGAATGATCTCAAGCGCGTGGAAGGCCTCGCCCATACCCGGGCTATCTCACAGGAAGACCTCGACACCCGCTCCAAAGCCGTCGATGGCGCGGCCGCAACCGTAGCCGCCGCGAAGGCCCGTGCCGAACAGGCCCGCCTAGACTTGGAATTCACCGAAATCCGCGCCCCGATGGCCGGCCGCATCGCTCGCCACACCGTCAGCACCGGCAACTTCGTCAACGGCGGCACCACGGATTCGACGGTCCTCACGAACATCGTCGCCGTCAGCCCGATCTACTGCTACTTCGATATCGACGAGCAGTCATACCTCAAGTACCTGCGCCTCGATAAGAGCGGCCAACTGAAGAGTTCGCGCGGCAATGCCACGCCGGTGCAGGTCGCTCTCTTGGACGAGACGACCTTCACCCACGACGGCAAAATGAATTTCCTGGACAACCAGATCGACACCTCCACCGGCACACTCCGCGGCCGGGCCGTACTGGATAACACTTCGCTCGATCTGCTGCCCGGCGTGTTCGTCAAAGTGCGTCTGCCCGGCTCGGGCAATCATCGCGGCGTGATGCTGCCGGACCGCGCCATCCAGGCCGATCAATCCGACCGCTTCGTGTTCGTCGTCGATGACAAGAACGTCGTCACCCAACGCAAAGTCGTGCCCGGCCGCATGTACGGCGGCCTGCGGCTGATCAGCAGCGGGCTCGAAGGCAATGAAAGCGTAATCGTCGACGGCGTGCAGCGCGTTCGGCCCGGTGCGCCCGTGACGCCGGAAGATCATCCGATCCCGATCGATCTCGCCGGCGCACCGCCCGCCCTTGAAGGCATCGCCGCTGCCGATCGCGTTCCCACCACTCAACTCTCG
>JAQGHK010000344.1 GCA_028288875.1 Phycisphaerales bacterium
AGCGTGCTGTTGTAGTTGGCGTCGACAAAGACGACATCGCCCGCGGCACCCGTTTCTCCGCTATCAACCGTCCCGTTGCCGTTCAGATCGTGCACTACTTTTCCGCTGACCACGGCGCGCTGCTGCACGGCAAAGTAGCCCGGCAGCATGGTCGTCCCGCCGGCCGTCACGGTCACCTGAAAGGCGTTGCCGGCCGGCCCCGTCTGGAAGAGGCGCGCCGCGGCGGCCGGCGCGGTATCCAGCCGAACGACATACGTGCCGGCGGGCACGTTCGCAAAGCTGAAGTCGTTGATCGACTGCGGACTGACGGCGACTTCTTCGGCCTGCCGGATGCCGTCATTGTTGGCATCGAGATAAACGCGCAGCAGCGATGCACGAGGCACCGCTAAGTTTTCGCCGCTATCCGAGATGCCGTTGGCGTTGAGATCATTGATGATCGTGCCGCGGATCGTTCCCGCGGTAACGACGTTCGCGCGCGTCGTGGCGGGCGACAGCGGCCGCAGCACCGTGGCGATCCGGGCGGGCCGGTGCTTCGGTGCGGGCCAAACGGCGGCAGACAACAACGCTCGCCGCTCCAGCGGCTCGGCCCAGATCAACATCAGCAGCAACTCCCATCCCGTACAAGTGCAGACAGATTATGACGCTGCCGACAATCCACGACAAGCAAAAACCAGAGAAGTGGTCGCCCACGGCCAGCGACTGACGTACGGATTCGCCGCGCGCCATCGGCGACGTGATAGAACCGGCTGCCGCGCTTTCGACCTCGCCGCCGGTGAACGGCCGGCGGCAAGGTCTGGCCCGCGTTACACGGTCACATTGAAGTTGTTCTGCAGGATCAGGAAGTCGTTGAAATCGATCGTGCCGCTGTAGTCGAAATCGCCCAGGCCGAAGTTCAGCACGTTCGTGTTGAAGTTGTTCTGGAGGATCAGGAAGTCATTGAAATCGGTGGTGGCGTTGTGGTTCGCGTCGCCGGCGAGAACGAAGAAGTCCAGCGTCGTCGCGGCCGTGCTGTTACCCGCGGCGTCGCGATAGGTATCGGTCGGCAGCGTGGCGGTGTACCGGCCGTTGGGCAGGATGCCGTTCGGCGAGCTTGGGAAACTGAAATTGGAAATCTGGCCCGTGCCGCTGAGGAATTCGGTGTACGTCACGCTGCCCGGCGAGGGGCTCGTCCGCACGACCGTTGGGATCGGAGCGCCGACCGAAAGGTTGGTGTCGAAGGTGAAGACAACCTGCGGCTTCGTGGTCAGATAGGAGAGCGTCTTCGACACCAGGCCCGGCGCGATCGTGTCGACCGTGATCGCCAGCGCCGTCGAGGCGGCCGACGCCAGCTTGCCGGATTCGGTCTGGATCGCCGTGATGTTGTGCGTGCCGTCGGCGATGTCGACCGTGCCATTCGTGGTGACAGTGGTGCTCGCGCCACTGGCCACCGCGCTGCCGATGAAGGTGCCGTCGCTGTACACCGCGACCGTCGCCCCGCTGACCGTGCCCGTGACGGTGAACTGCAGGTTCTTCGCAGCCGTGCTGTTGTCGCGGTTGGTGAGGTTGTCGCTGCTGCTGTTGCCTGTGTCGGTGGCGACGGCCAGGTCCGGCACGCTGGACGCGAGAGAGTTGAACGACACACCCGTCTCGTAGCCGATCAACCCCATCGCGCGGATGTCGGTCAGCGCGACATCCGCCTGCACGCCGCTGCTAAGCGTCGGGTCCATCACGCCGATCTGCACGCCGGTGAGCGCGTTGTCATTAAAGTGGCTGGCTTGGCGGCCGTCGCCGGTGAACGCGCCGGTGGACATCGGAATGTCACCGACCGTCAGGCCCGCGATGGCAATGCCCGTCGGCGTGTACGCCCCGCCGTCATAAGTCACGGCGTTGGTATTGGGCTGCAACTGACGCGCGCTGGTGGTGAAGTTGGTCTGCCCGGAACCGGGCGAGAGGCGGAACAGATCAAGCGTGCTCGGCGACATCGCGCCAAAGGTGCCATTATTTTTCAGGGCATCAATGTCATCTACTTCACTGACAAAGCCCAGCCCGTGAAGCATTTCGTGCGCCGCTACGCCGATGAAATCGTACTGGCCGGCGGAGATGCCGTTGCTGCGGTCGTAGTCGAAGGCGAAGTTCGTGCTGAACGTCATCGACATGTCTTTTTTCACGGTAGGGTCATAGGCGGAATTGTTCCCGCCCAGGGAGGCCGCCGAGAAGCCCACGGCCAGTAGATTCGCGCGGTTGGCTGACAGGTTCCCGCTGAGGGTGAACGACGGCGGAAGAGACGCCGTGAACTGAGCGGACGTCGGCAGCGAGGCGACGACCGCTTCGTCTGAAACGTTACGGCCATTCACGACGGCGTCGCGGATCAGCGTGTAGCCGCCGCTGTACCCTTCCGAACTCGTCGAACCGAGAATGCCCGCGCCCAGTGCGGCAATATTGGCATCCACGACGACCGTGATCGGATCGCTGAAAAGCGATTCCACCAACACGGCGGCGGCATCGAACGCCGCCGAGGCCGCCGCGTTGGCGATCAGGGCCGGGCTCTTTTTCAATACGATGTCGAACGCGCCGAGGTTGACGCCCAGGTTCGAGCCCTTCGCCGGCTTACGCGCGACGGCGCCGGCGGGCAGTGGAATAGGCGGCGTGAATTTACGAAGGATCACCCCACCAGGCGTCATCCGGTCGGCGATCGTTCCCTGGGCCTGCGCGCCCGTCACCTTACCCGTGCCCAATTTGGCGACCACCGTTTTGGGCAACTGCGGACCGACCACCGGCTTCGTCAGACTGGCAGCCGCCGCCGCCACATGGCCCGCGAGCAGCCGCCGACCTTCCAAAGGTTCCGAGACCGCAGCCGTGATCACCGTCCGATGATTGAACGTCTTTCGCATAATGTGCCCCTCGCCCTTGGATGTGTCGACGCGTTCAAAACGAACGGCGGTCGTCGCGCCAGTTTAAACGACGTTCAGGTGGGGCTATAGTCAAATTCGCAAATTTTTGCTTTAAATCTTCGCCCCACGGAACGCGATGGAAAGCGCTAGGCAAGCGCTGCGCAAGTGGCTGCAAGACCGAGCCCTACGGTCTAAACGCGGCCCATGTTTGCGCCGATCATCCGTGTGCACCATCGGCCCGGCGGGCAATCCCGCGTCCGTGCCGTCCGCGGACAAATGATGAACCAATCTGTCGACTACTTCGCCCGGCTGCCCAGCAGCACGCCCTTCGCCGCCTGCCCGCGCGCCAGTGTCACGTACCGCGCCGGCGTGCTGTCCACGGTGCCCTTCGCCAGCATCTGCCGCACGCGATATTTCCCCGCCACCAGGTTCTTAAAGGTGAACTTCCCGCTGCTGTCCGCGATGGCCGACGGTTCGTTCGCGTCTTTCACGCCGTCATCATCCAGATCCAGATACACCATCGCCCCCCGGCCGACGCCGTCGCCACGATCGAACTTGCCGTTCTGGTTGTTGTCGCGGAACAGCACGCCAGCGATCGACGCCGTGCCCGCGGGCGACGGTGCGGATATCGGCGACGGTGCAGGGCTTTGCGGAGCCGCCGGTGTCGGCGACGCCGCGGGATTGGCCGGCGCCGGCGACCCGGGCAGTGCCGCCGCCAGGGTCTGATTGAAGTTGTTCTGCAGGATCAGGAAGTCGTTGAAATCCGTCACGCCGTTGTAATCAAAGTCGCCTTGCGCGAACGACCCATTCGTCCCGCCAAAGCCGTTCTGCAGCTTCAGGAAGTCGTTGAAATCCACGGTGCGATTGAAGTCGGCATCCCCATACAACGTGTACTTCACCAGCACGGCGGTGCTGTCGATCGTCTCGCCATCGAACGTGGCCGATGCGCCGTAGATCGCCTTGTAGTCGGCGGCTTCCATGTAGCCGAGACCGGTGCGCCGGCCGACGGAATTTTTGGCGGCGGTACTGGTGATCCCAGGGCCGATCCAAGCGCCGCCCATCCAAGCAGGCGCAATCAGATTCCTAGTCGCCGCCTGCTGCGGCGTGACGCCGGCGTAATCGTAGATCAGGTCGCTGTCGTTGAGGTCAATCTTGGCAGTTGCTCCAATTGCCAATCCTGTTACCCGCAAAACTTTCCCGCCGCCGGGCGAAGTTGTCGCGAAGCCGTTAACGATTAGATTTGTCAGATGCTGACTTGCATTGAACACAATTGAAGCGCCGGTGTTCACTGTGACGCCAACACTTCCACTGCCCCCGACGCCACCGAGATCAGAAGAAACCGTGACAGCCGCCCCACTCAGCACAATACTGGTGATATTAGCGGCTAGTATTCGATCGGTGCTATTCGAAGTGTTGACACTCAGAATACCAGCATTTTCACTAAGTGTGATTGGGCCAGCCGCGGATGATAGCGTGAGCACACCAGATGATACGCTGAAAGCAGAAAAATTTGCTCGCTTGTTCAGAGAGACGACGACGCTGTCGTAGGTAGTACTGCTAACCGCTACGTCCGGCTTGCCATCGCCATCGAAATCACCAACAGTGATGCCGCCCGGGCCAGATCCTGATCCAACGCCCCGTGCTACGCCAAAAGTGCCGTCACCATTTCCGAGCAAATAGGCAACGCTCGCGGATTTGGTGTTTGGGACGAGCAAATCGGTCTTCCCGTCCCCGTCCAGATCGGCGGACATCAGCAATCCGGCATACGAGCCGGCGGAATAATTTACTGGACTGGCAAAGTTGCCGTTGCCGTTGCCAATCATAACCGATACCACACCCACAACTGCGTAGTTGCAGGTCGCCAAATCTGGCTTGCCGTCGCCATTGTAATCGCCAACAACA
>JAQGHK010000350.1 GCA_028288875.1 Phycisphaerales bacterium
GACAAATCGGCCCAGTGTCTGGCCCAGGAGCGTCTGCGCAGCGGTGCCGAACTCTGCGGCGGCGGCTTCCACGAGCGGGCCTTCGGGCTTCAGGAGCGTCACTGCGCCATGGCGTTGCTGGTGCAGCTTCATGGTCAGGCCGCCATCGCGACGGGCAGCGTCGCGGTAAAGGTGCTGCCGCGATTAATTTCGGATTCAACCGTCACATCGCCGCCGTGCAGACGCATCACTTCGCGGGCGAGCGTCAGGCCGAGCCCGGTGCCGACGATCTGACCAACGCGTGGGTCGCCGGAGCGGAAGAAGCGATCAAAGATCTTTTCCTGCTCGGCCGGCGCGATGCCGATGCCGTTGTCGGTCACGTCAACAGCCAGCTGACCATCGCGAACGTCGACTTTCACGACAACCTTGCCGCCCTTCGGCGTGTACTTGAGCGCGTTACCGATCAGGTTATGCAGTGCGATGGCCAGCTTGTCCTTATCCGCCGTGAGCTTCGGCAGCTTCGGCGAGACGTTGAATTCCAGCGTGATCTGCTTGTCTTTGGCCTGCGCCTCGTAGTCGTGCTGCAGTTCCTTGATCATCACGTCGGCGTAGACTTCGTCCTGGCGAATGGACGTCGATCCGGCTTCGATTTCTGCAACCGACAGCATCTCACTGACGATTCGCTCCAGCCGGCGCGATTCCTGGTTGATCACGTTCAGGCAATTGGCACGTACTTCGGCATTACCTTCGCCGTCTTCGATGGCGGTCTCGGCATACAGGCGGATGTTCGTGAGCGGCGTCCGCAGTTCGTGCGTCACCTGATTGATGAACTGGTTGCGGGCCCGCTCGGCAGTGCGCTGCTGGGTGATGTCATCAATGAGGATCATCGCCGAATCAGCATCGCCACGGCGGACCGGGCGGACGCAGACACGAAGCAGGCCGTTGCCGGATTCGCTGTGCTGTTCCAACTCGGTAGTGACCGGACGGCGAAGCTTGCCGGCGGCAATGCCTTCAATGGCTTCTCGATACTGCGGGTCGGCGATGAGGTCGGCCGCCGGCATGCCGGCCATGCCGGATCGTTCGATCTTCAGAAACGTGCAGGCCGCGCCGTTGGCGAAGCGAACACGCATCTTGTCATCGACCAGGACGATGCCGTTACTCATGGCGTCGCAGGCTGATTCCAGATTGTTGCCGGCTGATCGACGCCCGCCGGTGGCCGCGGTCGCCATGCGAGCCCGTTGGCGGAGCGATTCGAGTTCTTCCAGCAGCTTGTTCCAGGCGGCGGCGGTAGGGCCCAGGCGGTCATCGACCTGCAGCGCGGCGATGGCCGTTTCGCCACGTTGCGTCGCGGCGAGGCTGCTGCGAACGACATCCAACTCGGCCAGACCTTGCCGGCCGCGGCGATAGACCAGCACCAGCACTGCCAAGGCGAATGCACAGATCGACGCGGAAACGGCAAACCGTGCGTTCCCCTGCGATCCGGCCAGCGGTGCAGCCGCGAGGCGGACGAACCCTGCTCCATGGCCGGGGACGGTGAACGCGAAGTGGGCCGAGCCGTCGTCATCGGCGGGGCTGGCGGACCATTGTTCGGGGAGGGTGGTTGTATTTACACGGCCCGGAGCCAGATCGGCGATGACATGACCGCCGCCGATCGAGATCGAGCAGATCTCGAGCTTCAACTGCGCGGCGGCTGCGGTGGTGAGGCGACGGAGGGCGGGTAAGTCATTGGCCGCAATCAGCCGCTGGGCAGCGTCGGCCAGCAGGGGGCCGGTGGCGGTGAGCTGGGCCTGTTGCAGATCTTCGGTTGTGTTTTGGTTGGCGCGGTCGGTCAACCACGCATTGGCAGCGAAGCAGACGATCAGAATCATGGCCATGGCAATGCCCATGCCGGCCACGCCGCTTTCGCCGCGTGAGAGCAGTTTCGCTTGCCAGTTGGTCAGGATCCCTTTCACGCTTTGAACTCCGGCAATCTGTAAGAACGCCCCGCATAGATATCGGGTCGTGGCGGAGCGGCTTAAGCAAGATGTGCCGTCTTATCGTGCTGTGCCGATTGCACGGTGTGCTTGGAGGGATCGATTGCGAGCCGACAGCCCGATCACACACCAGATCATGAGGCAGGATCGCTTTATTACCGGACCTGCCGGGACGACTTCAGGGAAAGCCGGAGACTGTCCGAAGATTATCGGGCGCGACTTCTTAAGGGCCTGGCATCTATGGCGAATAGTCGATCAAACAAAACGTGGATCGGTCTTCTGGCGGGAGTGCAGGTCCTGACGCTGCTGGCGCTCTGGGGCGGCGGCCCGGCGGCAACGCCGGCGCAAGCTCAAGGCATTCCGGATGCCGGCGCGCAGCGCGAGCGTCAGATCGAACTTCAGAAAGCGACCAACGACAAGCTTGATCGTCTGATAACCCTGCTGGCGGACGGAAAGCTTGAAGTCACCCTCAGGAAAACGGACGACGCTGGTCGAAATCGTTGATAGGCGTTTGGGGTTTCCCGCTGGGTCTGTGACAGGTTTTCATGCAAAAACAGAACCGATTGCCCGCCATCTTGTCGGCCGCCGTGCTCGGCGTCGTCGTCGGCGGGCCAGCAGCGCTTCAGGCACAGGTCGCTGAGGCACCGCCACCGCCGGCTACGCAGCCCGGCGTCAGCGTGGCCGATACCCAGGTCACGGTCAGCGATGCCGGCACGGTGGAAATGCACGTCAACGACGTGAGCCTGCTGGAAGTGCTGCGGATGCTTTCGCTGCAGTCACGCCGCAACATCATCGCCAGCAGCAACGTTTCCGGCCGGGTGACGGCCAATTTGTACAACGTCACCATGACGCAGGCGCTCGACGCGATCCTGCAGTCCAGCGGCTTCGTCTACCGCGAAAAAGACAACTTCATCTACGTCTACACGGCCAAAGAGCTAGCGGACATTGATCGCTCGGCCCGCAAGATGTCGACAGAGGTGTTCCACCTCTATTACACCCCGGCCGCTAATGCCGCGACGATGATCAAGCCGGCGCTCAGCGCCGACGCCCAAGTCGCCGTGACGGCCGCGGCCCAATCCGGCATCGATACCCTGGCGACCGACGCCGGTGGCAATTCGCATGCGTCCGAGGACATGCTGGTCATCACGGACTTCACCGACAACCTTGATAAGGTTCGGAAGATCCTGAAAGAAGTCGATCGCCGCCCGCAGCAGGTCTTGGTGGAGGCAACGATACTGGCCGCCACGTTGAACGACAACAACGCACTTGGCGTCGATTTCAGCGTGCTGGGCGGCGTGAAGTTCGATCAATTCCTGGCCGCCCCGGCGTCGACACTGGCCGATGCATCGTCGAGCAACCTGAAAACCAACGACGGCAATGGCCGCGGCAATTACGGCGTCGGCGGCACGAACTTCACCAACAACGTCCCGCCCGGCGGCCTGCGCGTGGGCGTGCTGACGAACAACATCAGCGTCTTCGTGCAAGCTCTCGAATCCGTCACCAATACGACGGTGCTGGCGAACCCCAAGGTGCTGTCGCTCGATAAGCAGCGGGGCTATGTGCACGTCGGCCGGAGTGACGGGTATCAGACGACGACGGTCAGTTCCACAACCTCGACGCAGACCGTCCAATTCCTCGACAGCGGCACCACGCTCGTCTTCCGTCCATACGTCGGCGACGACGGCTACGTGCGGATGGAGATCCATCCCGAAGATTCCAGCGGCGGCCTGACGGCGGCGAACCTGCCGTTCAAATCGACGACGGAAGTCACGACGAACCTCATGGTTCGCGACGGCCGCACGATCGTCATCGGCGGCTTGTTCCGCGAGTCGTCGGGCACCAGCCGCGGGCAGGTGCCGTTGCTGGGCAACATCCCGGTGCTCGGCACGCTGTTCCGCCAGCAGCAGGACCAGACGACGCGGCAGGAAATCATCGTGCTATTGACGCCGCACATCCTCAAAGAGGATTCGGCCTACAACAAGCTGTCCGAAGAAACGATGAAGCGGATGGACCAGATCCGCCTCGGCGTCCGCAAAGGCATGATGCCGTTCGGCCGAGAGCGGCTAGCGCAAAATGATTATGAGAACGCCTTGGCCGAACTGGCCAAGCCGAAGCCCGATCTGAATCTGGTGCTCTGGCACCTGAATTCAGCGATCAACCTCAATCCGATGTTCCTCGAAGCGATCGAACTGCGATCCAAGATCAACGGGCAAAAAGTGACCGAAGCCGACAGCAGTCTGATTCGTGATTTTGTCGCCAAGGCGATCCTCGGATCGGCCGATTCGCCGTTGCCGCCGAAGCCTGCCGATGTTCGTTTGCCGTGAAAGTGAGCCGATGCCTCGACTGAAGACCACCACCGCGTTTGTCACGGCCGGCCTGCTGATCGCGGGCTGCGGCAGCGGTAACAGCCTCTTCCGCTCGCCGAATGCCGAAGCCACCGCGCAATGGAACACCGCCCGCGCATCCGCCCTCGGTAGCTTAGCCGCCGATCAGTTGCGCGACGGTAACTTCGACAAGTGCCAGCAGAGCCTCGATCAGGCGCTAAAGCTGCAGCCGAAAGACGTCAATCTGCTCGTGATGGCGGCCCGGCTATCGATCGAGCAGGGGAAGCTGGAATACGCGGACGAATATCTCGTGGAAGCGCGGAAGCTCGATCCGGCACGGGCGGAAATCGATTATCTGAGCGGCATCGTTTACCAGCGCTGGCAGCAGACGGTGAAAGCGCGTGCCGCGTACGCCGCCGCCGGCGGGAAAAACCCGGCCGAGCCGTCATATCTGCTGGCGGAAGCGGAAATGCTGGTAGCCTCCGGCGAGCCAGCTCAGGCCTTAACGCTGCTGCAATCGAAACTGTCGCGCTTTGAAAATAGCGGTGTGGTCCGGCATGAAATCGGCCTGTTGCTGGCGGCCGTCGGCAAGCCGAAAGAGGCCGTGACCGCGCTTCGCGAAGCCGGCCGGCTGATGGCCGACGACCTGAGCATTCGTGAGCACCTGGCGTTTACGCTAATAGCCGCCAAGGAGTATCCCGAAGCGGTTGAGGTGCTGGACCGGCTGGTCAAGCAGCCGGAATACGAGAAGCGTGCCGACGCTTATGCCGCGCTCGGCGAAAGCCTGGCGCAGACGCAGCGATATTTCGAAGGCCAACGAGCCTATGAAATGGCCACCAAGCTGGATGACGTGACACCCGGCTACTGGCTGGGCCTGGCGCGCCTCGCGCTGCTGGCGGGCGACCTGCCCCGCGCGGATCTCGCCGTTCGCAAAGCGGTTTCGCTTCGCTCCACCAGTGGCGATGCCCAGTGCCTGCTCGGCTATGTTCGACTGAAGCAGAACCAACTGACGTCTTCGCTGAATGCGTTCCAGGCGGCGGCATCGTTGGATCAGACGGACAGCGTCAGCGTCTGCATGCAGGGCTACGTGCTCACGAAGATGGGACGAGCCGCAGACGCTCAAGCCTGTTTTGCACGGGCGAAAACGATCACCAATCAGACGCAGCCGGCCGGCCAACTGCTGGTGACGATCAATCCTTCGGAATAAGCGGAACCGCCATCGGCATACACGCCGTTCGGCAGTGGTCCTCGTCTATTGGCGAAATCCCGCTCTTTCAATCCGGAGACCCGCGGTAGCCAGCGCTGTTCTCGGCCTCAATCCTTGAATGAGTTCGCGATCGGGTTGCAGCACAACGTATCCCACCGCGGGCTCGCGTTGTCGAATTGCCGCCCGAAGCTACGATACGATGCATGGCGGAGCTGATTCGTGAAATCCACCGCATCGGCGCGGATTCGCCCGAGCGACTTGTTCCTGGAAATGTCTGCCCGGGCCTCAAGGCGTGGGGGCTCGAGATCAGCGGGTTGACCGACGCCGGCGTCGGCTACGAGATGGTGCGGCCCTCGCCGCCGCACGGGCACATCGTCGTCTGTACTGGCGGGCGAGGGGAAGTCTGGGTCGATGGCGATTGGCAAAAGTGCGGGCCGGGACAGGCGTATGTGACACCGCCATTATCGCCGATGGGCTTCCGCACGGTGCCGAAGTATCGCTGGCAGTTCGGCTGGGCGTTTCTGCTGGCCACGCCGGGCGAGCCGTCACCTGTTTCCGTTGATTCAGCCACGCTGATTCGGGTCGACCCTCGCCAGTTCATCAACGTCATTGAAGGCCTATACCTAGAAGCCTCCGGGCCGGCGCGGGCTGAGCACTTGGAGCTGTGGGCGCAGATCGTCAGCGAATACGTCCGTGCGATCGCGCGGTCGACCGGACGTCCTGATCCGCTGTGGCGGCTGTGGGCGGATGTGGATAACGCGCTCAGTGAAGCCTGGACGCTGGAACGCCTCGCCGACCGGGCCGGGCTCCGGCCCGAGGCACTGCGGCGGACGTGCCTGAAGCATTTCGGCCGAAGTCCGATGCGGCAGGTGACCCACCTTCGTATGCGGCGGGCGGAAGCACTGCTTCGGTCGACCTCGGGCAAGCTCTTCACAATTGCACGGCAGGTGGGCTATCACAATTCGTTCGCGTTCTCGACCGCCTTCCGCCGTTGGAAGGG
>JAQGHK010000359.1 GCA_028288875.1 Phycisphaerales bacterium
TGCAGCACGGTTGAGGCGGGAATCAGCACTTGGTCGACGAATTGCTTCAGCCCGTTGGTCTTATTCACGCCCGAAGGCTTCCAATTGGCGGACAGGTCAATTTCCTGGCCGACTTCCCAGAAGTCGACGGCGTCTTTCAGCTTGGTCGTGCTGTTGGCCGTCTCAGTGCTGTTGACCAGGAAGTTGTAGAAATCCTTCACCTGCTGGTCCGACGTCGGCGGCGCGCCGCCATTGATCGATACGGTGACCATCGTCTGGAAGCCCAGCTTCTTCAGCTGGAACAGACGCTTCATGGCCAAGCCGGCCGTTACCTTACGCTGGGCGGTGGTGGTGTCCTTATCCCAGTTGGTGACGATATCCGCCTCGCTAATGTTGTCGTAGGCGTGCGGCCGTTCGGTGTAGCTGCCGACTTCCAGCCAGACGCGCACGGTGGTCACGCCGAGCGCCTTGGCGTCCGCGACGGCGGTGGAGAAATTTTCGTCCCAGAGAAGTTCATCGCCGAAGCTGAGGGCCTTGGTCAGTTTGCCGCCGCTGGGAACCACAGGCGGATCGACGGGCGTGGTGGGATCGGTGCTGCCATTGATCGTTTCGGCGCCGACGGGTGTTTCCATGCCGGCATCGGTCAGGACGGTGTCGGTGCCGTCGCCGCTGTCGACCGCGCCGTCGGCCGCGCCGTCCTGCGCATTGATCGTGTCATCGCCGGCTTCGCCGTAGAGGTAGTCGGTGCCGGCGCTGCCGGTCAGTTGGTCATTGCCTTCGCCGCCGAAGATGCGGTCATTGCCGCTTTCGCCATCGATGACATCATTGCCGGCCATGCCGTAGAGCTTGTCGGA
Source organism: Phycisphaerales bacterium (assembly GCA_028288875.1). Classification (GTDB taxonomy): domain Bacteria; phylum Planctomycetota; class Phycisphaerae; order Tepidisphaerales; family Tepidisphaeraceae; genus RYN-431. Next base: position 834 of record JAQGHK010000359.1, read on the forward strand.
CGCGTCGCCGCCGTAGAGACCGTCGCTGCCATCGCCGCCGACGAGGACGTCGCTGTCTTGTTCGCCGAAAAGGTGATCACGGCCGGCATCGCCGTAGGCGGTATCGGCGCCGTAGCCGCCGTAGACGACGTCGTCGCCGTCGCCGCCGAAGATGAGGTCGGCAGTGTTGCCGCCACTGAGGCGATCGACACCGCCATTGCCATAAAGCGTGTCTTTGCCGGCCGCGCCGGTGAGGGAATCGTTACCACTGCCGCCGTAAGCGACGTCATTGCCCAGGCCGAGATTGGTGTAGCACGGCACTGTCATTCGGGTAAAGTCGACGATGTCCGCCCCATCACCGGCCTGAACGCTCAGGTAGGTGAAGCCGGCCGTCGTGAACTGGGCCAAAACGCCGTTCATGCGGACGAGCGTACGCGCACCCTTCTCCTGGGCGCTGATCAGATCGTTTCCCGAGGTGCCCGTGATTACCAAGGCGCCATCCACAAACTGTCCGAACGGTTGGCTGGCCAGCAGGCGGCGGCCTTCCAGTTCTTCAAAGGGCTTTGAAAGTGCGGACGAACGTGCGGATGCGGTCTTGCGCATGATTTTCACTCACTCCAACGACAACGGATACGGCTTCAGACGAAACAGCGTGCAAGGTTTAGATAACAGACGAACGGCGGCGACGTGCGTTACATGAATTTCCCCGCAGACGGGATTTATTATAACGGGAATGAGCGGCCATCCCAAACCAATTTCTGAGAATTGGCAGCGGCAAACCCCGCTTGTACGGCATTGAAACGCCTTATTCGGTCGAGATCAGCAGCGCGACCGGCAAGCTGGCGAAAAGCTCACTGGCCTGATCCGATGTAACGCGTTCGCCCGTCAGCGCGTTCTGCCACGCCACTACAGCCGGTAGCTCCAGGCGCGTGTTCCCCCAGACGTGGCCGATCGGCAGGCCCGTGGCGGAATCGATGAACCGCGCGGCCCCACGCTGGACGACGGCCACGACGGTCTTATCGTTGAAACACCGCGAGAACACGAAAACGTTTGCGGCCCGCTCGCCGCTCGCCCGGATCGGCGCGTAATCGCCATTCGCGAAAAGCTCGGCGTGCTGCCGTCGCAGGCGAAGACCGGCGGCCGTCACCTTCAGCTTGATGCGGCCGTCGGTCATGGACCCGAGCAGATCCGCTGACGCGGCCGTTTCGATCTCATTCAGCAGGCGTTCACGCTGCGGATAATCCACCGGCCGGCGATTGTCCGGATCGACCAGGCTGAAATCCCACAACTCCGTCCCCTGATAGGTGTCCGGCACGCCGGGGGCGACCAGCTTCAGCAAGGTCTGGCTGAGCGAATTCAACAGGCCGAAATGGCTGACCTTTTTTAGCAGCGGGCCGAAGGTGCGATGGAACTCGGGCGACTTTGCCGGGTCAAGAAGAGCGGCTACGAATGCGGCGACGGCCGCCTCGTGGGCCTCATCCGGCTCGCCCCAACGGGTTCGCAGCTTCGCCTCGCGAATGGCCTTGAGAACGTAAGCCTGCACGCGCTCGGCAAAGGCGGCCATGTCCTCACCGGCCACCGGCCACGCGCCGATCAGCGTCTGGTAGATCAGCATTTCCTCGCCCGGGGATGGCGAGGTGAGGCCATTGTTCACCTGTCGTAACGAAGTGTTGGCGGTGAACCATTGCTTCACGGCTGGCGCCCATTCGTCGGGAATATCGCTGAGCACATTCAGCCGGGCTCGAACGTCCTCGCTCCGCTTCGTGTCGTGCGTCGAGCTGCCCGACAGCGCAAACGGCCAATGACGCTGGCGACCTTTCAGGAACTGGTGAAACCGCTCCGGCGTCACGCCGAAGGTGCCGGGCTCGCCGCCGACTTCATTGAGGGAGAGGAATCGATTGAACTGATAGAACGTAGTGTCTTCGATCCCCTTGGCCGTGACCGGCGAGGTGAGCTGTTGAAACTTTCCGGCGAATCGCTGCTGATGCAAACGATCTTCGGCCGATTGCGTCGGGGCGTACCGCTGCAGCAGCATGTCCTGCAGGAAATCAAAAGCAGCCGGCACCACGCGTGGATTTCGCGCCTTGGCCGACGCAATTGCGGATTGGATATGTCCACGGTCGACCTCAGTCACGGCAGGTCCCGCCACATAAGTTCGGTAAACGCTGAAGCTGGAGAACGTCTCCCGGATCACCGTCTGCAGCGTGCGGAAGGTGAAATCCAGCGAACGCCGCCGCCGCTGTGCGATGAGGTCCAAGCGGTGCGTGAGCGAATGCAGTTCACTGGCCAGGCTGGTTTCCAGCATCATGCGCTTGTTGCGGTACGCGAGGTTGGCGAACGACGTTTCATTGCCCGTTATGTCTTTCCAAAGCGCGTCAATCGCGGGCTCGGCTTGGCCATCGACAAAAAGGCCATTGAGCATGACCAGGAAGTCATAGCCGCTCGTGCCATGCGTGGCCCAGTCGGCAATCAGCGGCTCATCCATCGCCAGGATTTTTTCTACCGAGACGAACAACGGCCATCGATCCGCACCCTCGCCCATCCCGTCGAACGCACTCATTCGCTCCAGCAAGCTCGTTCGCACGGTCGGCCAATCCGAACCGTCGTACAGCGTCTCGGCAATCGCCAGCAGGAAGTGCTGCTGCAACCGCTTGAGATACTCGGCCGGGTCGTACAGCCCATCGGGATGATCGATGCGCAGCCCGGCAATCTTGCCGGCGGCAAGCAGTGGCAGAATGAACTGGTGCGTCGCCTCAAACACCTCCGGCCGCTCCATGCTGAGGGCGGCGAGATCGTTCACGTCAAAGAACCGGCGGTAGTTGATCTCGTCAAACGCAACGTGCCAGTCGGCCAAGCGAAAGCATTGGTCGCGAAGCAGTTCGTCAAGCCGATCAAAGCTTCCCGCGTCACCAGGTGTGCCATTGAGATCGGCAAGAACGGAATTTAGATGCTCAAGAACAGCCGGCGACTTGCTCAGCAGATCGGCGAGGCGCGACTTGATCGAATCGCTGTCGCGCATTCGGTCTTCGACCGCGTCAGGATCGGCCAAGGGCGGCGCTACGAGCCGGTCGGCAGCAGTGGCAATGTCCAAGATTTCGTTGGACTCTTCCTTCAGCGATTCGATGCGGTTCCGAAGGATCCGACCGTAAGTGTGCGGCGATATCGGGAATCTGCGTTGGAAATAGTTGACCCAGAATCGCCCAGCATCGGCGTTCAAGGACAGCTGTAACTCCCCTGCGTCGACGGCGTCGCCGTACGGTTTGCCCAGCGTCGGGATCAGCACCTTGTCAGCTAGTTCCGGACGGCTGCTGGATTGCCAACTGATGTCGAAATAGCGCGCATAGAGCGATGACGGGCCGTGCTCCAGGACGTCATTCCACCACGAGTTATCGTTGGTCGCGATGCCGACGTGATTCGGAACGGTGTCGAGAATATGCGACAGGCCGTTCGCGGCGAGGCCGTCGAGGAAGGCGTCGTAATCTTCTGCCGTACCGACCTCAGGGTTCAGTCGGCAGTGGTCGATCACGTCGTACCCGTGCGTGCTACCAGCGGTGGCGGCGAGATACGGCGATGCGTAAACGTGGGTGACGCCCAGCTTGGCCAGGTACGGCAGAATCCGGGTCGCGTCGCGGAACGTAAAGCCGGCGTGGAACTGCAGACGGTAGGTCGAGACCGGCAGCCGGCGGATCGCCTTCGCGTGTTCAATCGCCTTATTCAGGAGCACATCAATCGGATCAGCGGCCATCAGGTTCGATCCTTCAGCTCAGATTTTTTGAACGGGGCTTGTGCACTACCGCGCCCCAGCTTGCGTGTCTGCACCGTGGCCTCGGAGGCCTGTAAGGGACGCAGCAGGACGGCGGATCGGCCGAGGAGGAACCACCCTTCTTCTTCGGTGTCCGGATGCGGGCTGCCGCTGCCGCCGTACTTCGGGTCTTCGGTCGAAAGCTGCACAGCCCATCGCATGCCGGCGGGCGGTGCGAGCAGCGGCTCTGGCGCGGGATCAAGCGGCAGATCGCGACCGAGGTTGATCAGCAGCAGGCGATCATCGCCGCTGTCGTCGAAATGGCGGAGGAGAAAAGCGTCCGGGCCGAGAACTGCACCATCGACATCGCCACGCCCCTGCACGCGTCGAAACGTCGATTCGCTTCGCCGCAGGGCCAGCAGATCTCGGTGCAATGCGTACGCTTCTGCATGGCCGGGCTTGGCTTTTTCATTGTGGTCGAGCTTTGAATCTTCAAAGGTTTCAATCGCCGACGGATCGCGCAGGGCCGCCTGCATGGTGGGTGTGGCGATGCTGGCAAACTGACTCAGCTCCCGCGCCCGCCCCTTCTTGATCAGCGGCTGAAGCCCGTCGTGGTGATCAGAGAAAAACAAGAACGGCGACGACGCCGCCCACTCCTGCCCCTGAAACAACATCGGCGTTTGCGGGGCGAGCAACAGCAGCGCTGTCATCGCCCGGAACTGGCCGGGGCTGGTGAGTTGATGCACCCGCAGGCCGCGGGCGCTGTTGGCGATCTGGTCGTGATTCTGCAGAAAATGCACGAACGCCGTCGGCGGCGCATCCAGCGACGGCGTGCCCCGCCGCTTGCTTTGCCACGTATATCGCTGGCCCTGAAACAGGTACCCGTACTTGGCACCGCTAATGAACTCCTGCGGTGTACCCGGATGGTCGGCGTAGTAAGCTTCATTGTGCCCCGTCAGGGCACACATGGCCGCGTGGTGGAAATCGTCATTCCAGTTAGCGTCGAGGCCGTAGCCGCCGCAATCCACCGAGCGGAACAGTTTTGAATCCTGCGGCTCATTCTCGTTGATCAGATAAAGCATCTTCCCCGGAGCGGCCGCCCGCACCGCCTCGTTGATCTCCGCCAGAATGTGCCGCGGCGAGGTATCGACGAACGCCTGGGTGGCATCGAAGCGAAAGCCGTCCAGGTGAAACTGCGTGATCCAGTAGCAGGCATTGGTGATGAAAAACTCGCGAACGGGCTTGCTGTTGGGTCCGTCAAAGTTGATCGCGTCGCCCCAGTCGGTGTGGTGCTCCGCATTGAGGTAATAGTCGGAGAACCGGTTGACGTAATTGCCGTCGGGGCCGAAGTGGTTGTAGACCAGATCAAGAATCACACCGAGGCCGGTGGCGTGCGCGGCGTCGACAAAGAGGCAGAAATCTTCCGGCGTGCCGTAGCCGTGAAACGGCGCGAACTGGGAGACGCCGTCGTAACCCCAGTTGCGCTCGCCGGCGAATTCGTTCACTGGCATCACTTCGATGCAGGTGACGCCGACGTCCTTGAGCGAGCCGAGCTGTTCAATCGCGCTCGCCCAGGTGCCCGCTTTGGTGAACGTGCCAACATGCAGTTCGTACAGCACCTGGCCTGCGGCGGGCACGCCCTTCCATTCGGCGTCGGTCCAATCAAACGCCGGATCAATCACCTGCGATGGCCCGTGCGGGCCGCTGGGCTGGAAGTGAGAAACCGGATCGGGAAACAGATCGGGCTTTCCATCAATACGGAACCGATATAACGCACCGGCCGCGGCTCCGGGCGTCAATCCCGAAAAATAGCCGTTGCCTTCTTCGCTGAGCGCGGTGGACGCGCCCGGACTGCCGTCATAAACGACTTCGACTGATTGATGCTCGGGTGCCCACACGCGCAGGTGCACACCATTGGCTGTCACCTGCGGACCGACGGGGCCCAGGCGTTGAAAATGTGTGGGCATCGCAGCGTATTGAAAACGAAGTTATTTCACCGAACACGTGGCTCATCGTTACCCATGGTACCGGTCGTTTGAGCCGCCATCCTGATGGAATACACTTGGGTGCTGGTCCACGGTTGA
>JAQGHK010000412.1 GCA_028288875.1 Phycisphaerales bacterium
GGCGTGCTCGTGGACAACACGCCGCCGGTCATTGGTGACGTGAAAACGAGCGTCGAGAACGGCGTCGCGACCGTGAAAATGCGGGTCGTGGACCGGGCTGGAACGGTCGCATCGGTCGAAACGACCGTGGATCGGGTTGACCACTGGCAAAAACGCCTTCCCGATGATAAGATGGCCGATTCGCCCGAGGAATGGTACACGGTGCCGTTGTCGGGTTTGGCGTCTGGATCGCACAGTCTGATGGTTCGGGCCACCGATGCCCGCGGCAACGCCTCTTACGAGACGGTCGCGATTCAGGTGCCCTAGTCGGCAGGTTTGGCTGGTTTGGATTGAATTCGTTACGGAACGTTAGAGGTTAGGCCATGCATTACCCGCACCGCATCAGCAAAGTGAAACGCGCCCGCAAGCTGGGCTTCCGAGCCCGGATGAGCACCAAGAACGGCCGCAAGACGATCAACGCCAAACGCCGCGTCGGCCGTCGGGTTCAGGTCGTTTAATCGGCCCGGCCTTTCGCCATTGATTTGATTTAAAACGCACACCGAGCCGGCCCGCAAGGGCCGGCTTGTTTCGCTGCGCCTCGCAGGGATGAAACCGCGTATGACGTGAAGATCTCACGTGTAGCCGGCGAGCATGCTCGCCCGCTACACGTAGCGGTTCATTCACACCACGTTCCTGAAACTGGCACGTGCTCCCCCTACCATCCGGCAATGTCCCCTGATCTCCTGATGCGCGAATGCCTTAACCTCGCCCGCACGGCTATGCGTCTGGGCGAAGTGCCGATCGCGGCGGTCATCGCCCACCACGGTCAGATCATCGGCTGGGGTTGGAACGAGTTGAACGCCAAGCGCGACCGCACCATGCACGCTGAGTTCGCCGCGTTTCGGGATGCCGCCGGGCGTTATCCACTCGACACGCAATCGCTCACCCTCGTCAGCACGCTCGAACCCTGCGTGATGTGTTTCGGCGCCGCCCTGCTCGCCGGCGTCAGTGAGATTATCTACGCCCTCCCCGCCCCGGCCGACGGCGGAGCCCGGCGGGTCAGCAAGCCGAGCAGCCCGGAAGCAAAGTGGCCCGCCATCACAGGCAATATCCTCGCAGATGAGGCGCGAGAATTATTCGAACAATGGCTGCGCGATCACCCGGGCGAGGACCACCAGAAAGAATTCGTGACACAACTTCTCGCATCGATCTGATCGGCCGCCCGCCGCAGTCGGATCAAACCGCCCGATCGCTTATACTGCTCTCATGCCCGACGTCTGGCTCAATGGCCAATTCACCGATGAAATTGAAGCTTCTGTCTCAATCCGTGACACAGGCTTCCTCCACGCTGCCGGCGTATTCACCACGCTTCGCGGGGCCGGCAGGAAACTGGTTCGGATTGAAGCACATCTGAAGCGCCTCCGTGAATCATGCGACGCACTCTTCGTGCCGCTGCTGCCGAAGGACGAAATCCTCACCGAGGCTGCTACCGAAGTGCTGAAGCGCAATGCGCTGGTAGACGCGCGAATGCGCATCACGGTCACGCGAGGCACCACGCACCAAGATCCGATCCACGGCCTCCACGCCGAGCCAACCGTGCTGATCTCCGCCACGCCCTTCGAGCCCTACCCGGCCGAGTTTTATACCGCCGGCATGACGGTGCTGGCGCTCGATCGCCACAAGCTGAACCCCTACGACCCGCAGGCCGGCCATAAGACGCTGGATTATTTCTCGCGTCTGACCGCGCTGCGCGAGGCCGCCCGCCGCGGCGCGGCCGAGGCGTTGTGGTTCAACGTGCACAACTACCTGCAGTGCGGCTGCATCAGCAATGTTTTCCTCGTCAACGACGGCGTGCTGATGACACCGCCGACGAACGAAGAACTGCGCGACCCCAACGTCGAAGAACGCACGCCTTATCCGAAAAGCAACGTGCTGCCCGGCATCACCCGCGCCGCCGTTCTCGATGCGGCCAAGGCGGCCGGCATCAACGTTTTGCTTCGCGGCCTGTCGATCAACGACGTGCTGGGTGCCGATGAAGTGTTGCTGACGAACAGCATCATGGGCGTGATGCCCGTCGGCCGGGTGGAGCAGCACTCGTATGATGGCGCACCAGGCGCGATCACTCATCAGTTGATTGAGGCCGTCCGATGAAACTGGCGGACGTCGTCCAAAAGCTCGACGCGATCGCCCCGCCTCATCTGGCGGAGTCTTGGGACAATGTCGGGCTGCTGGTGGGCGACGGCGCATCGAATGTTTCCCGCGCGATGCTCTGCATCGACTACGCCGCCGCCGTCGCGGCTGAAGCGAAAGCGGCCAAGTGCGATCTGGTCATCGCGTATCACCCGCCGATTTTCAATGCCCTCAAACGCTTCACGGCCAGCGACGGCTCCGCTTTGGTATTCGATGCCGCCCGCTCCGGCCTCGCGATCTACTCGCCGCACACCGCTCTTGATGTGGCCGAAGGCGGGACCAACGACGTGCTGGCTGACATTCTTGGGGTGGGGGATCGCCGGCCGTTGCGGGTCAGTGAACCGAAGGTGACCGAGTGCAAGCTGGTCACCTTCGCACCGGCCGACGAAGTCGAGGCAATCTCGAGCGCGATGTTCGGCGCCGGGGCCGGCCACATCGGCCGCTACTCGTCCTGCAGTTTTCGCAGCGAAGGCGTTGGCACTTATTTCGGCGAAGCCGGATCACAGCCGGCCGTCGGCCAAGCCGGCCGGTTGGAGAAGACCGGCGAAATTCGTATCGAAACAATCGTACCGCTCGCCCGGGTCAGCGAAGTGATTGCCGCACTGAAGGCCGCCCATTCCTATGAGACGCCCGCTTTCGATCTGCTCACCCTGACGGCCCCGCCGACGGGTGTCGGTATTGGTCGCGTTGGATCATTTGCCGCACCGGTGGCGCGGGCCGATCTGATCGCTCGGGTCCGCCACAGCCTCGGCCTGGCCCATGTACTGGTGGCCGGCCCGCTGGACGGCTTGGCCCAGACCGCCGCCATCTGTGCCGGCGCGGGCGGCGA
>JAQGHK010000438.1 GCA_028288875.1 Phycisphaerales bacterium
GGCAAAGTGCTGCTGATGGACGAGGCGCACCTTGAAGTGCGCTACAACGGCGAATGGCTCGGCAAGATGGGCTTGGTCGACATCATTAAGCTCGCGGCCCGCAAGAGCGTCGCGCAGGTGCTGGCCCGCGAAGACTTCTCCAAGCGCTACGCCGATGGCGTCGACATCCGTCTGCACGAAATCCTCTACCCGCTGCTGCAGGGCTGGGACAGCGTGATGGTGGATGCCGATCTGGAAATGGGCGGCAGCGATCAGTTGTTCAACAATCTGGTCGGCCGCGAGTTTCAGAAAGAAGAGGGCGGCGAAGGCCAATGCGTGTTCGTTACGCCGCTGCTCGTCGGCACCGACGGCTCGGCCAAGATGAGCAAGAGCAAAGGCAACTACGTCGCGGTCCTCGACCCGCCCGGCGGCAGCGGCGGCATCTTCGGCAAAATCATGAGCCTGCCCGACGCCCTCATGATCAGCTACTACACGCTGCTGACTGATTTGCCGGCCGATGAGATCACGACGCTCACCACCACTGGTAACCCGCGCGACGCAAAAGTGAAGCTCGCGAAACACCTGATCACTTGGCTGCACGATGCCGCCAGCGCCGATCAGGCCGAGAAGGATTTCATGACCGCCACGCATGGCGGCGTGCCGAGTGAAATGCCGGAGCTGGCCGTCGCAGCGGGTCCGCAATCGGTTGTCGGCCTGCTGGTGGCGGCCGGCATCGTGGCGAGCAACAGCGAAGCGATCCGGAAGATCCGGGAGAACGCCGTGAAGATCGACGGCGAAAAAGTCAGCGACACGAAGGCGGCAATCGAAGTGAACGGGCCGCAGGTGCTGCAGATGGGAAGCCGGCGCTTCGTGCGGCTGGTTCCAATGTAGCTGCGACGCCTGCGTCGCCTTTCCGCAAGGCTTGATCATTCTTAGGAAGGCGACGCAGGCGTCGCAGCTACATGAAATGCTGGCTAGCGGCTCTGCCGCCGAATCGTCATGTCGAAGTTCTTCACCATCGACGTGTACATCGCCCATACCGCGGCAGCGTAGGCGGCAGTGGTCAGCAGCGTGGCGACGATCAGAATCCACCGGGCCTGCGTGATGTCATCCGGATTGCCGGCCATCCAGGCGGGGCCGCCGAACTCAGTGGGGTAGATGACGGCGGCGATCACGCCGAGCGGGCTGAGGGCCTGGATGATCGACGCCGCGACGCCCAGCTTGCTGGCGTTGGCGGCGAACCCGCACCAGCCGAGCATCGCCACGCAGCCGGCGACGATGCCGAGGCTGCTCATCACCGCCCGAACCGTCGTCCGGTTCCGCAACGACATCTGCATGCCCACGATCGTCGCAAAGGCCACCACTACCAGCGACACCAGCGGCAGCAGAATCGCCGCCTCCGGAAGTACTAGCCATGAATCGCTGCCATTGCCGCTGAGCCCGGCCTTCCAGATGTCGGAGGCGACGAACAGCGTCACGCTCAGCACCGGCACGAGCAGCAGCGGCGAGACGAACACGATCAGGCCGATCAGTTTGCCCCAGAGGTAATAGCGGCTGGTGATGGGCGTCGTCAGCAGCAAGTCCAGCGTGCCGTCTTCGCGCTCGCGCGTCACGGCGCTGGCGGCGGCGTTGGTGACGACCAGCAGGATGACGGAGAGTTCGACGATGACGAGCCCGAGGAGGAGCTGATGCGCCTGAAGATCGGTAATCCGCCCGGCCACGCGCGACAACTCGATGGCCGTGATGCGTTTACCGCCGCGGACGGTTTCGACCTGGTGGCTAACAACTTCGTACCGGCCCGAGAGCGTACTGATCGGCTTTTCAATCTGATCGATCGTTACCTTGGTCGGTTTGGCGAGGTCGTACGATTGATTCTCGCCGTTGATATAAAGCGTCTGGTTCGTCGGATTGTAGCTGCCGGCCTGGATAAACTTGCTCGGCGGGTGTGGCTCGCTGGCGTACAGATAAACGAGCACGATCGCCGCACCGATCCCGAACGTGGCGAAGGAATATCGCACGACCGACGCGCGAGCCGACGACGCCTTGGTGCGGCCCTCGCGCCAGGCGATCGGGTTCCGCCAAACCGTCCGCGGCTTGCGGCCGGCCTGCACGGCGCGGATCGGAATCCAGCCGAAGAACTTCTGCCGCCATGACGTCGTGGATTGTGCCATCCGCCGCAGCAGCACGATCGACGGCAGCACCAATACCGCGCTCAACAGCACCATGAACGTCGGAAAGAACGTCGCCGGTTGGGTGAAGTACCATTCGATCGGCCAAGCCCGCAGGGCGGGCGGCAGCGACGCCGCATCCGGCGGGCGAGCGCCGGCGAAGAGCGTCTGAAGCGCCAGGAACGGATGGATGCCGCTAAGCCAACTGGTTGTGGCGCGATCGGTCGAAAGCTGATTGGTATTCGGGTCAAGCAGCAGCGGGTGCAGCGCTTCGACATTATCCAGCAGGTAGCCGCCGATCAGGTAGATCACGACGACCATGTAGAAGCCGAAAATCGTCCGCCGTGTGCCGACTTTGAAGGTGGCGATGGCGGTGGCGAGCGCGCCCGTGACGCAGGCCGTCGCCGCCGCGATGCCGCAACTGATGGCCACGTCGCCGATCGCGACGCCGCCGAAGATCTTCGTGATCGCGAAAATCGGAATGCCGCTGAGCAGCAATGCGATGATGAAGAACAGTCGGCTGCCGAGCGTGCCGAGTACGATCTGCCCATTGCTCAGCGGCGTGGCGAGCAGGATGTCGTAAGTCTGCGCGTCCTTTTCTTGCGTGATCGCACCGGCCGTGAAGATCGGGGCCAGCAGGGCGACGAGCGCCAGTTGCAGGTACGACATCTGCCGGAAGATCTTTTCGCTGGTGGTCGTCAGTTCATTTAGCGACGTCCCGCCGCCGCCAGTGATGGCCAACAGCACCACGCCAATCAGCAGGCCGGGGTAGAGACAACGGGCAAAGAGATCGCGCTTGCGTTTACTCGCCGCGGCGACGACGCGCAGCAGGATCGGATTGCCCGGGAGCAGTCGCCAGAGATAGAGCGGGATGCCGAGCATGAATGACTACCTACTGTGCAACAAGCGGCTGGAGGGTTACGGTTCGAAAAATCGTTGGGTCAAGTTCAGCGAGCAGGAGCTCGCCGTCATATTCGCGTCTAAAATCAATCACGACGGTGGCTAACTGGTGATTGGTCTTCGACACGAGCAGTACGCGGCGGCCTGTTGCTATCGTGGTGCGAGACGTAAGAAGGCCCGCACTCCAGTAACTACCGGCTTTGAAACTCGTGCTCCAAATACCGTTCTTGTCGGTCTTCCCGCCACCATATCCGTCAACTGAAGCGCCAGCGACGGGATTTCCCTCGGGGTCCACAACGCGAATACTTACGCTCGTGGGAGCCGTACTTGCGCCTATCACTGCACACCCTAGCGGTGCGGCCAGCAGTAATGCGATTCCGATCAGCGAGAAGTATTTCACTGAACGATCCCCTTCGTCATCCGCATGAACGCGGTTTCCAGGTTCACTTCTTCTTCCTTAAGCATGGTCACGCGGTAGTTGGCCGCGACGAGTTTGGCGGGGACGAAGCTGAAATCGGTGACGCCGTCCTGGAGGTTCAGCTCGATGTAGCCGTTGACGATCGACGCGTGCGCGACGGCCGGCTCCTGGCTTAGCAGGGCCGCAGCTTGCTCGGCGTGGCTGGCGACGCCCACCTGCAGCACCGTGCCGGTGCGGACCTTTTTGATCAGTTCGGTCCACGGGCCGCTATAGATGAGTTCGCCGCGTTCGATGATGCCGACGGTGTTACACATGTCCTGCAGTTCCGGCAGGATGTGGCTGCTGATGATGATCGTCTTGCCCATGTTGCGAAGCGTTTTCAGCAGCTCGCGCAATTCGATACGGGCCCGCGGATCAAGATTGCCGGCCGGTTCGTCCAGCAGCAGCACCTTGGGATCGTGCAGCAGGGTGCGGGCGATGCTTAGCCGCTGCTTCATGCCGCGGCTGAGGCCGTCGACCGGGGCGTCGCGCTTGTAGGCGAGATCGGTCAATTCCAGTACGTCGGCGACGACTTTGTCGCGATCGGTGCCGTTGATGTTGTAGGCCGCGGCGAAGAATTCCAGGTATTCCTGCACCAGCATGTCTTCGTACGCACCGAAGTAGTCGGGCACGTAGCCGATCAGCGGGCGGATCATTCGGCTTTGATAGCCGACGACGTAATCGCAGACGCGCGCCTCGCCCCAGGTGGGCTGCAGCAGCGTGGCCAGGATTTTCATCGTGGTGGTTTTGCCTGCGCCGTTCGGGCCGATGAAGCCGAAGCAGTCGCCCTCCTGGATTTCGAGATTGAGATTCGCGAGCGCGACGAGCGTGCCGTAGCGTTTGGTGAGATTGACGGTCTTGATGACGGCGGCCATTAGTTGGTTTGCTCCTGGTCTTCGTCTTTGTCCAAATCCTTCAAATCGGCCGCGTTCATCGCGCTTCGATCGAGTGGCACGATGGCTTGATAAAATAGTTGGCCGTTGCCCGTTGGGGTTTCGCCGTCGACGGTTAGCGGCACGGGCAGCGCTCCGGTCGCCTTGCCGATCACGACCATCGCGCCCGCCGCGACCGCTGGGGAGGCGTCCCATGTGCGGATGCCCTGGCGGCGGATGTCGACGCGTGACGTTTCATTCGGAAAGTTCGTCATCGGCGGGCATCGGCCGTACAGACTGGCGATAGGGAATGAGCGATTGTAGTTCTCCGGATAATCATCCCACGTCGTGCCGGGCAGGGCGGTGCCGCGGAAATCTTCGTACAGCCAGTTCACGGCATCGGTCCAGTTGCCTCGCATCGCCTTACCGCTCTCGAACAGCTTCAGGCCGAACCGCTTGGTGATTTTCAGTTCTTCCGGCTTGGATTCTCCGGACTTCCACAGCGACGCTAGCTCCAGCGTCTGGCCGCGTTTCCAGTTGGGGATGGCGATCACCTGATCACCGCGCGAGCGGATCGGCGAGCGGAACAGCAGGATAACGTCGGCCAGATCGGTGCCCGTGTCGTTTGAGATGCGACCATCAATCGGTGCGCCCGCATCGGCGGACAGTTTTGGTCTGCCGCTGATGCCGCCGGGCACGGTGCCGGTCCAATCGACCTGAAGCTTCTTCAAGGTCGAACGGAAATAGATATCGACATTGACGGCCGACTGATCCGTGTCCGCTCCGACGGGAACGACGTACGGATAATCGCGCGGGCTGACGTTGTCGCGCGGATCTCCGCCGTACGGCGTGATGGCGACCGGCGGCAGCTCAGGCGATTGCGGCACGGCGACGGCCGCTCGTTTGTCCTTCGGTAAGTACACGCCGACTTGCGCGAGGACGCGCGCGCTGTCCGTCGCTCCATCGCGCACGCGAATCACGCTGATATGCTTCACTTGCGGCGAGCCGCGCAGCACGACTTGCGAGATCAGCACTGTCAACGCCGTCGCTCCGGCAGCGACGGCACCGTAGACGAACCAGCTGAGCGTCACCTTCCGCCGTGCGACCAGCACCAGGTAGCTCACCGGCCCGGCCAGGGCCCAATAGACGACGAAGAAGACGAATGCGATCGACAGCTTGGCAGCGGTTAGGCCGGCCGGATCCATGCCTTTGTAGTACGACGCGCCGATGTCGCGTGTGAGGTCATTGGCAAACTTAGCTTTCAACTTGTCGAGATTCGCCGAAGGCTCGGTGGCGGTGAACGTGAGATCGAGGTCGCGCCAGTCCATCAGCCGTTCCCACAGACGCGGCCAGCCGAAATCGATGGTGGCGAGCGACGTGTCCGAAATATCTTCCGCCAGCCATGCCACGCAGCCGAGGCCGAACAGCCGGCGGGCGATCAGCGGCGTGCGGCGGCCATCGGGCCAATAGTTCCACGTGTCGACCATCGTCAGGTCGTCCACCGGTTGGGCGGACGCCATGCGGTACGGCGGGGCGGCGAACTGCCAGGAATCCATGACTTGGCCGGCGCGGTTGCGGGGCGTCGGCGTGTTGCGCGGGGTGAGGATGGATTTCAGCGGCTCGGCCGTCTTCCATTCGCTGGACGATTCCAACTTTACCGGCAACAGGTCTTCGAACTTCGCAACGCGCGAAAGATCGGCATTTTGGATGACGACCAGCGTACCGCCGAGTTGGACGTACTGCCGGAGCGCCCGCAACTGATTCGGGGCGAGCCGTGCGGCGTCGGCGTCGGTCCAGACCACGGCATCCACCGCGCCGTAGGCCAAGGCGTTCTCCGGCAGGCGCAGCGGATCAACACGAACGAAGTAGCATTGCTCGGCCAAGCCAAGCAGCCGTTCACGGCCGGGATCGAACTCGCTGAGGTTCGGCGATCGGCCAATGACGAGAATCAACTTCTGGCCGACATTGGTCGGCATCGGCGGCGTTTCGAGCGACTGCGGGACTGATCCGCTGACGCCGACCCGCACAGTCCGCTTCCCGGCGGCCGGGTCGAACAGGAACACGCGAAGGCGTTTGCCGAATTCCGATCCCGATCCGCTGCCGCTGGCGGGCAGGCCGCCGTTGACGGTTTCGGGGCGGAAGTAGGTGCGGAAGGTTTGCGTGCCGGGGTTCACGGTCAAGCCGGCGCGGGTGTAGACGACTTCGTCGCCGTCGAGATCGGTCTGAACGACCTGCAGATCGAACGTGTGCGGCGCGGGCTCGTCGCTGATCGTCTGGACGACGATCGGCACCCATTCCTCGGACCGGATGAAGGACTGAAAGCCGATGGACGTCACGCGGCCCGTCACGCCGGCGAAGGCGGGCATGGCCAAGGCCATCGCGACGATCCACGGCACCATGAATCGGACTGGGAACCACGCGGTCGGCCAACGCATCGCGATCGTTTGTATCCCGCGGGAAGTCATGACGTCAATTCTGGTCGAACCCGCAGCGCAACGATGCCGGCCACTCCTGCCGCTACGGCCATACTGCTGGCGGCCCACAATAAGGGTACAGCCAGCGGCCCGAGAAACGCGGGTTGCCAGGCGAGCACCACGGCCCACCACGGCGACGATCGGCACTTCACCAGCACCCATGCGTAGATCGCCGTTGCGATCAAGAAACCCACCGCGCTGAGGCCGGCCCGTTCAATCAGCAGCACCTGAAACCCCAACAGCCATACGGTGCCCAGCGCGATCCAGTTCACTGATCGGTGCGGCCGGAGCTTGATCGCATCAAGAGGAGTGGTCACCAGGAGGACGGAGATGCAGACGGCAAGGGCACCGACGATCCAAGCGAGCGGTGCCTGAAAGACGTGGCCTGCGAGATCGCTGATCGGCAACAGCAGGAGAATTCCCGCCACGCAGCCGACCCACACGCGAAAGCGAACAACACGGTTCAAGAGCAGCCTTCGGTTCCCTGCCCCGTGTTCATCACGGGGCAGGGTTAGTGCGGGGGGTTGCGAGTTGTCGCGGGCTTTAATGCGTCGGAACGTCGTCGGATTTCTGCTTAAGAATGCCCTCAAGCTGGCTGCGCGGCGTGGTGCGTTGTGGCGGCGGAACGACATAGCCGGGCGCTGTCGCCTGCGGGAGCGTGATGCGCTGGCCGCTGCGGAGGACCATCAGCGTGTCGTTACGGGCGAACGCCAGGTTGAGTGCGCCCTTGGCGTCGCCGGCCACGTCTTTGACCGTCAGCGGGCCGATTTCGGTGATCACGTCACCGGCGCGGACGCCGTACTTCGTGTCGAACGCGCCACCGGCCGTAACAGCCTGGATGACGACGCCTTTGTCGTTCGTATCGAACTGAATGCTGTCCGACGCCAGCTTAGCGTTTTGATCCCGGCCGACTGAGGAATAGATCTGCTGCTCGCTTTGTTTCTTTGTTTCCAAGGCCTGCCCGACGGATCCTTTCCCGCCGCCGGCGAACATGAGATAGAAGATCAGCGCGACGCCCAGAAGCAGAGCCAATAGACCGACGCCTTGCATGACGGACCTCCGCGAGAATGTGAATGGCCGGACTTGGAAATATTAGAGAACCGTCGAGGTTTTAACGGCCTCGCGTTGGGTCGGCTTGATCGTTAAGACGCGATCAAGACGGGTGATTTTGAGCAACTGCATCAGCTTGTCGCTCACGCCGCACAACACCAGCTTGGATCGCGGCACGCCGGTGAGTTTGCGGTTGATGGTCAGCAGAATGCCGATCGCCTGGGAAGACAGGTATTGGACGGCGGCGAAGTCGAGCACGATCAGCCGCTTGTCCTGCTCATCGATCAACGGGTAGATCGCATTGGCAATTCGCTCAAGTTCCAGCGAGTCCATGAGGGAATGAGTTTTAAACTCGACAACCGTCCAGCCCTCCACAGTCAGCACGAGGAGGGGCGCCAGATTTGATTGAGATTGTGCCATGCGTTCTTGCCCGTTCTGCGGTCAACTCGAATGACAGATATCATGACAGCGCGAGCGGGCTTCACGCAAGGCATCGGACTGTTTATCCAGCAGCCCCTTCAAGTCGGCAGGCAAATCGCGGGAGGTCAGGATGCCGATTTGTTCCAGCGCATGGCCGTCGGACTGATCGGCCAGCTTAAGGGCTGCGTCAAAGCCGTGTCCGGCGACGCTGCCGCGCAGGCGCTCCCAATCTCGCTTGAAATCAGCCGCGGCAGTGCCGTTATCGCTCATTTCAATGCCATGGCGGGTCACTTCCTGCTGCAACTGCATGTGGAAGGCCTCGCGCTGGTCGACCAGCTTTTCCAGTTCGCTGCGGCATTCCGGCGTGCCGGCCCGCTTGGCGGCCAAGCGGTAATCTTCCTTCGCGTCGAAGTAGAACCGGATGACCTTATTGATCACGTCTCGCGAACCGCCTTGTGCCCACATCAAAAGCCTCCTTATAGACCTGCCCGATCGTATGCACGCAGCGGGGTGGGTATCCAACAGCGACTATTTTCGATTCTTTGCGGCTGTCTTCGCTGCTGCCGGCGGACTGAACGGCTTGGCCTTCAGTAGGGCGACGGTCATGGCTTGGTCGACGTTCTCGACAAAGTGGAATTTCAGCGTCTTTTTAACCTCGTCCGGAATGTCTTCCAGATCTTTTTCGTTCCGTTTGGGGACGATGACTTCCTTGATGCCCGCCCGCTTGGCGGCCAGGGTCTTTTCCTTCAAGCCGCCGATCGGCAGGACCAGGCCGCGGAGGGTGATTTCGCCGGTCATAGCGATGTCGTGCCGGACCGGGCGATTGGTCAGCACGGATGCCAGCGCCAAGAACATCGCCACGCCCGCACTCGGGCCGTCCTTCGGCACCGCGCCAGCGGGCACGTGAACGTGAATATCGCTCTCGGCCAGTACCTTGGCGTCGACGCCGAGTTCATCGGCTCGCGACTTAATCAGGCTGAACGCCGCCGAGGCGGATTCCTTCATCACGTCGCCGATCTGGCCGGTCAGGGTGATGTGCCCCTTGCCGGTGAAGCGGGTGGCTTCGATGAACAGGATCTCGCCGCCGTAAGGCGTGTAGGCCATGCCGGTTGCCACGCCGGGGACGGCGGTGCGGCTGGCGAGTTCGGGCTCGTACCGCTGGCTGCCGTGCACTTTGCGGACGCGTTCGACGTCGTCATTCAGGTTTTTCTTCGATTCGCCGACTACCACGTCGGCGGCGATGGACCGGGCGACCGATCCGATCGAACGCTCCAGATTCCGAACGCCGGCCTCACGGGTGTAGCTGTCGA
>JAQGHK010000450.1 GCA_028288875.1 Phycisphaerales bacterium
TCTGGCGGCAGCGGGCGACCCAACCAGACGCCCCACGGCGGCACGGGCGGATTCGCCTTTGCCAGCGCTTCCGGCAGTTCCACCGGCGGCGGCAGCGTCAGCGTCAACGCCAGCGTGACCGGCGGCACCGGCGGCAGCGCGGGTACCAACGGCGCCAGCGCCGGCAGCGGCACGAGCGCGAGCCTCAACAATGCCGTCAGCGGCACGACCAGCGGCGCGCTGAGCCTTAACCAGTCGGTGACGGGCGGCTCCGCCGGCGGATCAAATGGGTTCAACAATTCCTTTGCCGGAAACGGCACCAACACCCTGACGCTGAACCAGAACGGCATGTCTGCCCTGAACGTCACCCTCAATACCTACGGCGGCAGCGGCGGCAGCGTCTATAATGACACCGGATTTAACGCCAGCGGCTCCAACAGCGGCAACGCGACAACGAACGGCGATCTGACCGCCAACACGTCCATTAACCTGAGCATCAACAGCAGCGGCACCGGCGGCGGCTCGGTCGGCGGCGTGGGCACAGGCGTCCATGGCGGCGACGGCGGCGCGTCCTTCGCCACGGGCCGCATTGTCAGCACCGGCACGACGTATGAAACGTCGACCGCCAATCTTGGCATCACGGCCACGGGCAGCAACGGCGGCGGCATCAGCAGCGGTGTCGGCAATGGCGGCGCGGGTGGATCGGCACAAACCAACGCCACTGCTACCAATGCCGGACCGGGCGGCGTCTACATCAACGCGATCGCCGGCGGCGGCGCGGGCGGCCAGGGAATCAGCGGAAACGGCGGCGCGGGCGGCAGCGCGTTTTTCGGCTCCGGCGGCTCGGGCGGCGGCCCGAACAATGCGGCCGGCTCGGTCATCGCCAAATCCACCGGCGGCAGCACCGTCACGGCGGCGGCCACGGCGTACGGCGGCGCGGGCGGCAATATCTTTACCTCAGGTACCAGCGGTGCGGGCGCAAATGAATCGCTCAACAACGTCTTCACCGCCACCAGCGTCGACACCACGGGCACACTGAACCTCACCCAGTCCGCCGTCGGCGGGTACAGCGGATTCAGCAACAGCGGCGGAACGGTCGGAGCGCCCGGCAACGCCAGTTCTACATTGACGCTGACCAAGAACGACCTCGCCCAGTTCAACGCACTGGTCACTGCAACCGCAGGCAGCGGCGGTGACGCCCCCGACGCGATCGGCCACGATGCCGGGAACGCCAGCGCCGTCATCACCCTGACCTCCAACAGCAACATCAACGCCCAGGCCCAGACCAATGCCGGCGCCAGCGGCTTCGCCAGTCCACACGGCAGCACCGCTTACAGCAACGGCACAGCGGGTAATGGCACGGCCGGCTACGCGTCTGCAACCGCCACCGGTACGGGGGCGACGTTGGAAAAGAGCGATGTCCGCGTGAACGCCAACGCCTACGGCACCGACGGCGGCGCGTCCGGCAACGGCAGCGGCGGGCACGGCGGCATCGGGCAGGCCGACGCCACCGGGTCCAACGCCGGGCCGGGCTTCCTCAACGTGATCGCGACCGGCCAGGGCGGCTTCGGCAATGACTCGGCTCTCGGCGGCAACGGCGCCGCCACGGCCACCGCCACCAGTACCGGCGGCGCCCCGATCGAAGTCCGCGCCTATGCCATCGGCGGCCACAACGGCGGCGTGTCGAATGGATTCGCCACCGGCGACGGCTCGGCGATCGCCACCGGCATCAGCACCGCCGGCGGCAACGTCCTGGCCGAGGCCAACGGCAACGCCAAGGGCGGCACGTTCCACTCCGAGGCCAGCGTCACCAGCACGACCGGCGCGGTGAAGCTCGCCAAGACCATCACCGGAGGAACCATCGACGGCTCGGGCATCGGCATCGGCCGGTCCGCCATGGCGCAGCCCGCCTACGGATTCGGGCAGATCGGTCAGGAACAGGTCGACGGCTTCATCATGGGCAATCCCGTTGCTGGTGACGTGCAAGCCCTGCTCAATGCCGATTCAAACCTCGCGACCGCGTTCAACAATGACCCCAATACTGCCCGCGGCCTCGGCATCGTCGGACTGAAGTACGCGCAGGACAATGTCGGCGCCAGTGGAGCCAGCCACCTTTATTCGACCGTCGAAGAGTTGACGCTCAACGGCTCGCAACTGACCAACAACGACCGGTTGATCCTCGGCTTTGATTCCGCACCACTGCTGGGGGCTGGCTTGTCCGCCGGCGAATCGCTTCACTTCCGCGTCCAGCGGCAAGGCACAACGATTCTCGATCAGACCTTTACCACTAATGCCACACTCACCAGTTACTTCACGAATTCGACGGTCGATCTCGGCTTGGCAAAAACGGGCCTGGTGGCGGGCAGTGATTTGGACATCAAGTTCCTGTTCGATCTCACCAGCCATACGCTAAACAATGGTTTCTCGACCCAATTCCTGCTCGGCGACGTTGGCGGGCTGAGCGTCTGGAACAACGCGGGCGGCGGAAGTTGGGGTACGGTCGGCAATTGGCAGAACAACACTGTGCCGAACGCCGCTGGCGCGGGCGCGACTTTCGGTAACGTCATTACCACGGCCCGCACGGTAACGCTCGATGGCAACCGCACCGTCGGCACCATCACCTTCGATAACGCAAACGCCTACACCATCGCTCAAGGGACGGGCGGGTCCATCACGCTCGATAACGGCAGTGACATGGCTTCGGTGAAATCCCTCTCAGGGTCGCACACCATCAGCGCCCCGATCATCGTGACCGCCAACGGTGCGGCCTTTATCGCAAGCAATGGCAACACTTTCACGATGTCCGGCGCGATCTCCGGCAGCGGCGGTGTGACCGTCACCGGCAACGGGACGATCGCCATGAGCGGTGCCAATACCTACAACGGCATTACCGCGATCAATGGAGCCACGCTACGAGCCCGGCCGGCGGCGTATGCGAACCTGCTCAACAACTCAGGCGGCATCGGGATGTCCGGCACGGGAAGCAGCATGGTGCTGCTGGACTACTCCGGCACGACCAGCCCGGTGGCCCAGATCAAAGCAATCCTGGCCGCAGGTTATGCCGAGCCGACCAAATTCATGACCGGAAAAATTCGCTCCGAAACGCTCACGGGCAACCAAACCATCGGCTACGGCGACAATGGTAGCCTTGTCACCATCCGCATCACCCTGCCCGGCGATGCGAACCTGGACGGTAGCGTCAATTTCAATGATTTCCTGGTCCTGCAAAACAACTTCAATCAGCCGAATACCCGGTTCGATCAGGGCAATTTCAACTACGACGGCGTGACCGACTTCAACGATTTCCTGGTGCTCCAGAACAACTTCGGCCAAAGCGTGACGGGAGAACCGGTTACGATCAGCAGACAGGAAATTGCCGCGATCACTGCATTTGGAATGTCCAACGCGGTCCCGGAGCCGACCAGCTTTGCCGTGCTGGCGATCGGCGCGACGGGGCTGCTGCGGCGGCGTCGGCGGTGAAGCAACTGGGGTGCAGTATCTGGCGCTACTCGGCCGGCGGGTGCAGCACGATGTAAACGGCTTCCAATACATCGTTTACGCCCTGCCGGGTCGCGCCGCTCATGGCGTAGATCGTCTTATTGGGGATCGCCGCCCGCAGTTTATCGAGGGCTTCGCTGTCGGGAGATAGGTCGGTCTTATTCGCGACGATGATCTCTTTTTTGCTCGCCAGTTCGTCGCTAAACGCTTCCAGCTCGCGGCGAATCGTGAAGTAGTTCTGCGCGGGGTCAGAGAAATCCGACGGATAAAGGTCCAGCAGGTGGACGATGACCTTCGTCCGCTCGATGTGCTTCAGGAACGCAATCCCAAGGCCCGCCCCGCTTTGCGCGCCTTCGATCAGGCCGGGGATGTCCGCCATCACCAGCCGGCGTTCGCCAATCAGTTCGGCGATGCCCAGCTGCGGTTCGAGGGTCGTAAACGGATAGTCCGCCACCTTCGGCCGGGCGTGGCTGCAGGAGCCGAGCAGGGTCGACTTGCCGGCATTCGGCATGCCCACCAAACCCACGTCGGCAATGAGTTTAAGTTCGAGATGCAGTTCGCGTTCCTGCCCGTCGCCGCCGGGTTCGGCGTAGCGCGGGGCCTGATTGGCGGGGGTGCGAAAGTGGAAGTTGCCCCGCCCGCCGCGGCCGCCGCGGCAAATCCTGATTTTCCGGCCGTTTTCAGAGAGATCGGCGAGGGTCAGGCCGGTGCCTTTATCGTGGATGAGGGTGCCGACGGGAACGGGGATGATCAGGTCCTCCCCGCGCTTGCCGTACATCTTTTTCCCCTGCCCGTGCTCGCCGCGCTCGGCCGCCCAGTGGTGCTTGCCGGCGAAGTCCAGAAGCGTGTTCTTGTTCACATCGGCGATGAAAATGATGCTGCCACCATTGCCACCGTCGCCGCCGTCCGGGCCGCCCTTGGGGACGTATTTTTCGCGGCGGAACGAGACGCAGCCGTTGCCGCCGTCGCCGGCTTTGACCTGGATATTGGCTTCGTCAATGAACATTTGCCCGGACCGTTTCGTCTTACCAATGGAAAAACGTGAGACGCCCGAAGACGTCTCACGTCGAGGATCATTTCCAGACGCCGCGACGGCAGTCACGGTTCTGCAGCTTCCGCCGCAGCGTCAGGATGCTTGTAAGTGCTTAGGCCGTCGCGACTTCCGCGGCTTCGCGGACGTGGACCTTGCGGCCCTGGAATTCGACGGTGCCGTCGATCAGGGAGAAGATCGTGTCGTCCTTGCCCAGGCCGACATTGAAGCCCGGCTTGAACTGCGTGCCACGCTGGCGAAGGATGATGCTGCCAGCCTGAACGGCCGCGCCACCATACACCTTGACGCCCAGGTACTGCGGATTGCTATCGCGGCCGTTCTTGGAGCTGCCGCCGCCCTTTTTATGTGCCATCTCTAAACCTTTCAAAGCCGACGCTGCCAAGGAACTAACTTTGGCCGAATCGAGCCCGGCAACTTACACGCTATTCCCGCCGCCGTCAA
>JAQGHK010000457.1 GCA_028288875.1 Phycisphaerales bacterium
GACAAAGAAAGCCGAACAACTACCGGAGGCCGCGGCAGAAGAGGGCGTGGCCACGGCGGCAGCGACGGTTCTGGTCGTGGACGATGATGTGACGGTCCGCGACGTCGTCACGCGGGCCCTCACGGACGATGGCATCCGCGTCATTACCGCCGCCGATGGTGAGGAAGGCCTGCGCCTGGCGAGGCAGCGCCGGCCGCAGCTGATCTTCCTGGACGTGATGATGCCGAAAATGGACGGCTGGGCCGTGCTGACCAGCCTGAAGGCCGACCCCGATCTGGCGGATATTCCCGTCGTGATGCTCACCATCATGAATGAAACCGAGATGGGTTACATGCTGGGCGCGGCCGAGTACCTGAGCAAACCCATTGACCGCGATCGCCTGGCCAATGTGATGGCCAAGCACCGTAATGCGATCGGCGCCAGTCAAGTGCTGATCGTGGAAGATGATCCAACAACCCGTGATGTCCTGAGCCGGTCTCTGGTGAAACAAGGTTGGGATGTCGCCGAAGCCGGCAACGGCCGCCAAGCTCTTGAGCGCGTGAGTCAGCAGCTGCCGGCCCTAATACTGCTCGACCTGATGATGCCGGAAATGAACGGGTTTGAGTTCATCACTGAACTTCGCGAACACGAACAGTGGCAGCATGTTCCTGTCGTCGTTTTGACGAGTAAGGACCTGACCAACGAAGAGCGGGCCTTGCTAACCGGCAAGGTGGAACGCATTGTCCAGAAAGGGGCTTACAGCCGCGAATCATTGCTGCGAGAGGTGCGGAAAATCGCCGCAACGATTGTCACGCCCGGTGCCGCGATAAGTGCGCACGATGTGCATACGATTGGCGGCTCGGCATCGTTAACGGAACAATAGCGGTGCCCAGCGCGAGGAGCATCATGCCGAAGATCCTGATCGTTGAAGATAATGAAGAAAACCGCGACTCGCTGAAGCGGCGTCTGGAGCGCCGTGGTTTTCAAGTGCTGCTGGCCGAGGACGGGCAGAAGGGCATCGACTGCGCCGCTACTGAGAAGCCTGACCTCATCTTGATGGACATGAACATGCCGGTGCTGGATGGCTGGGAGGCCACCCGCCGGATTAAGGCCCAGCCGGAGCTGGCGGGCACGCCGGTCATCGCGCTCACCGCCCACGCCATGAACGGAGACCGCGAGCGAGCGATTGAAGCCGGCTGTACGGACTATCACACTAAGCCGATCGAATTTCCAAAGCTCCTCGCGCAGCTCGAGAGCATTCTCGGCGGCAGTACCACGTCCTGAGGCTAGCCTGATCGCGGTCAAGTGATCTCAACAATCTGAGAAGCCACCTACGTGACGACCGATTCTCCCAACGATCGCCCGATTGATCTGCCGGCCAATACCCAGATTCTGGTCGTTGATGACGACGAATCGAATCGGGAAAGCCTTTCCCGGCGTCTGCGCCGGCGGGGCGCGACCGTGGATGTGGCGGCCGACGGGACGGCGGCGCTGATAGCGATCGAGGACAAGCGATACGACCTGGTGCTGCTCGATGTCATGATGCCGGGCCTGTCCGGAATCGATGTGCTGCAACGGGTCCGGCAATCAAAGCCCCCGACCGAATTGCCCGTCATCATGGCCACGGCCAATGACGACTCGGCCGACATCGCTCGGGCTTTTGAGTTGGGAGCTAACGACTACGTCACTAAGCCGATCGACTTCACGGTCGCATTCGCGCGAGTAAAGACGCAGCTCGATATGGGCCGGGCGGTTCGCCAGGTGCTGGAGTTGCAACAGAATCTCAGTGTTCGCAACGCGGAGCTTGAAAATGCGATGGACGCTTTGCGCCGCAGCACGGAGCGAACGCAGCGCGATCTCGAGCTGGCCGCCCGGGTTCAGGCTACGTTTCTCCCGCGCGATGTAGACCCGGACAGCCGGTATCGAACGGCCTGGCGTTACCTGCCTTGCGAAGAATTGGCGGGCGATGCGCTGAACGTTTGTCCGCTTGGTCCGCACCATGTCGCGTTTTATGTGCTGGACGTCACCGGGCATGGCGTGGCGAGTTCGCTCACCGCGGTCACCGCCGCCCGTATGCTCGCGCCGTCCCACGACCCGGCCAGCATTCTCATCGGCCCGACCGGCGTGCTCGCGCCGGCATCAATTATGGCGGAGATGGCCAGCCGTTTCAGCTTCGATGCCGGCACGGGTCAGTTCATCACCTGCTTCTACGCGTTGCTCGACACCCGCAGCGGCCTGGTCGATTACGTGTCCGCCGGCCATCCCGACGCGATTGTCGTCCCGACGACCGGCCCACCACGGCTGCTTGCCGGCACCGGGCTGCCCGTCGGGCTATGCGAAACGTACGAACAGCAGACCACCACGCTTCACCTTGGCGATCGGGTTTGGCTCTACAGCGACGGTGTCACCGAGGCGATGCGTCCTGATGGCGTACTCTTCGGCTTGGAACGACTGACCAATGCCGTCGCCAGTTTGCGGGATGAGCCACT
Source organism: Phycisphaerales bacterium (assembly GCA_028288875.1). Taxonomy (GTDB): domain Bacteria; phylum Planctomycetota; class Phycisphaerae; order Tepidisphaerales; family Tepidisphaeraceae; genus RYN-431. The sequence goes on from JAQGHK010000457.1 coordinate 2,469, forward strand.
GGATTCCGCGCCCGATGCACTGCTGCGCCGCTTAAATGAATGGCGCGAGGGTGCCGAATCGAATGATGATGTTTCGATATTGGTCTTTGAGCCCTCGTCCTTCGGTCGGTAACGCGGCTGTTCATTCGCGCCGTCTGCGGGCAGAATCGTCGCCCAGCGAGGACAAGAATGCGCGTCAGTGGAGCAGCCGAGCCGTCGTACGACCGATCCCGTCATTATCACGAGCAGTCGCCGTTCGCAGCCAAATGGGTCGCGCATCCGGATGCACCAACAGATTGCAATTCGGACAAAGTATTTGTCGCGCGCTACACCTTGTCGTTTGACGTTACGGATGCACGGCGGATCCGAATCCATGTGTCGGCCGATGAACGGTACACATTGCAAGTCGACGGCGTACCTGTGGGGCGCGGGCCCGAACGGTGCGACTTAAATCGTTGGTGTTTCGAGACTTACGAACTGGAACTGACGCCTGGTGCTCACGAGATTAGCGCAACCGTTCACTCCCTGTCGCGACACCGCCCCTACGCCCAAATAAGCCTTCGGCACGGGCTGCTGGTCTTGGGAGATGGCGAAGCATCGCCGCTGGTGTCAACCGGCGTGGCGCCTTGGACTGCCGAACACATCGACGCGTATGAAGCGATGCCGGTGGCGCAGCCGCAGTCATTTATCGCAATCGGCTCGCGGGTTCGCATCAATGGCTCCGCACTCTCCCGTCCTCGGGCAAAGGTGCCGGCAGTGAAGGTGGGATCAGTCGTCCTGGCCAGTATGCGCATGGAGTCATCCGGTGCCTGGCAGCTCGCACCTGCCGAACTGCCGCCAATGATGGAACAGCCAGTCCCACCGGGTGCAGTACGGCGCGTTGAAGGAGCCGGCGATCTCAATGAATGGCAGCAGCTTGTTCATGCCGCTCAACCCGTGACCGTCGCGCCGCATTCATCTGTGAATGCACTGGTCGATCTCGGTCAATATTTCTGCGCCTATTCACAACTGCGATTGCGCGGCGGTGATGGGGCCAAGATCCGTCTGGAATGGGCGGAAGCGCTGTTCGAGGCGGATGGTCGAACCAAACGGAACCGAGGTGCTGTCGATTCGCTGCAATTTATCGGGATAGGCGACGACTACCTCTGCTCTGCGGGCGATCAATCCTTTGAGCCGTTGTGGTGGGTGTCGGGCCGTTTTGTGAGGTTGTCCATCACGACGGCCGATCAGCCGCTGACGCTGGTGTCGCTGTCTTTGACCGAGACGCGATATCCAGTGACCTGGGATAGCTCGATTGAGTCCGATGACGCGTCCATTCAGGCGCTGATGCCGCTGACACGCCGAGTGATGGAAATGTGTTCGCACGACACGTATGTCGACTGTCCACACTATGAGCAATTGATGTATGTCGGGGACACGCGCCTCGAGTCCCTAGTGACCTATGCGTTTTCAAACGACGATCGGTTGCCTCGCAAATCCATCCGCCTGTTTGACCAGTCACGAACGCCGGACGGGTGGACGCATTCTCGATATCCGACGCGGACGAGGCAGGTCATTCCGCCGTTCTCGTGGTGGTGGGTCGGTATGGTGCACGATCTGGCGATGTGGAAGGACCGGCCCGACGAAGTTGCTGCGCTGATGCCGGGGGTTCGCGCGGTCATGGAAGCCGGCTATGCCTCGATCAATGCGGACGGCCTTTATCAGCCGACGACAGGTTGGAATTTTGTGGATTGGGCCGTCGGATGGCAGGGCGGCGTGCCAATTGGCGGCGCGGCGCGACCGGTCGCACCGATCCACTTTCAGTTGTCGTATATCGCATCCTTGGCTGCGGAGTTGGAGGTTATAGCCGGTGAGCCGTTGCTCGCGGCGCGACACCGTCGGAAGGCAGAGATCCTCAATGCCGCCGGTCGATCGGCGTTTTACGACGCCGGCCGTGGCTTATTCGCCGACGATCTTGGTCACACTCGATTCTCTGAGCACGCTCAAGCGATGGGCCTGCTTGCCGGCGCGGTGTCCTCCGGGGAAGAACAACATCGTTTTGCGGAAGGCCTGATCAGCACGTCGGATCTCACGCGGGCGACCATCTACTATTCGCACTACCTGTTCGAGGCCTACCGCATCCTCAAGCGAGTTGATGTCCTCTTTGACCGCTTGTCCTTCTGGTCCGCCCTCGTGGCCAACGGCTTCTGTACAACGCCGGAAAAACCCGAGCCCAGCCGGAGTGATTGCCATGGCTGGGGGGCACATCCGATGTTCCATCTGGTCGCCACGGTCCTTGGGATTCGGCCAGCGTCGGCGGGGTTCAAAACGGTTCACATCGAGCCTCAGCTCGGCCCGCTATCGCGGCTGAGCGGTCGCATTGTTCATCCCAACGGACTCATCGAGATGACCGCACATCGCGATGGTGATCTGACTTCGGCCACCGTCAGTCTGCCGGCCGGCGTCTGTGGCACACTGATCACAAATGTCCAGGTTCAGTCGATTTAAATGGAATCAGCCTGACCCCGCTCGCTTGCCGCTTAGACGCAAGCCGTGAGTCGGCGAAGGCGATTCGCGGCATAGGCGCTGTGCCGCGGAAGTTCCGCCGCAAGGGCGAGGAACGCGCGCCACGCTCGCTCGGCATCGGCGCGGTTGCCGTATTGGTCCAGCAAATCAGCAAGATTATAGTTCGCGGCGGGGTCGGCTGCGTCCAACTCAATGGCGTATTCGAAACATTCAATGGCAGAATCGAGTTGCTGTTCATCGGCGAGCAAGACGCCGAGATTCACCCACGCGTCTGGACGCGTCGGGTCGAGTTGCACGGCCTCACGATACCGAACGGCCGCACGCTGCGCGTCGCCTGTTTCAGTCAGGGCATAAGCAAGATCGAAAAGCGTCTGAGCATCCGGCCCACCGACGATCAATGCACGCGTGTAAAAGCGGACGGCGGCGGGGAAGTCACCTTCCAGTTCACACTCCACGCCACGTTCATGCCAGTCGGATGCAGACGTCGGCGCGGCCGGGCCGATGCGACCAAGTACGTCGACATGAGCAGACGCATCCCGGTGAGCGACGCGATCGCTGACCCGCGGCGCGCGCGGATACGAAAGACTTGGAGATTGGAACCGTCCGTGGCTCATACCATCGCTTCGAACACCGGCTGACGCAGCCGGCGGTCGTTCGTCCATTCCGCGAACGAAACCCGGCAGAACAGCACTGGCCGAAGCCACCGGGCATGTGGCATTTTACACGGCACAACCGGCTGGCGCGAGGAAATTCCGGGAAATTTCGCCAATAATTCGCGGTTTGCCGCATCGCCGATCCCGCTGCCGACCTTGCCGATGAACCTTACGTCGCCGTCCACGTCGGTCGCCAGCAGCAGGCTCTTCAGCCCGCCGGTCGTGTTGGGCTCATAGCCAATGATCGCGCAGACGACTTCCTGGCGCCGTTTGAATTTGACCCACGATCCGCTCCGTGATCCCGGCTCATAAATGCCATCCAGCCGCTTGGCGACGACGCCTTCCAAACCGAGGTCGGCGACATGTTTGAACAGTGCCAGCCCGTCACCGGTACGCGCCTCGCTCAGTGCGACGCGCGGCCCGATCAGCTTGGCCGTTACCTGAGCCAGTCGCTCGCGCCGATCGATCAACGGGCGGTCCATGATCGACCGGCCGCTTTCGTACAGCAGATCAAACGCGACGAAGGTGACCGGCGACAGTCGCCGTACGTCGGGCTTCTGCTTTGCCGAGCCGGACCACGATCGCTCCCGCTTCAGCAAAGCTGCAAAGTCGGGCCGGCCGTTCGTGAGGTGAACAATCTCGCCATCCAAGATCGTTCCCTTCGGCAGGCGACCAAGAACATCGAGCTCTGGAAACCGCGCGGTAAAGTCAGTTTTTCGCCGCCCGACGAGGCGACAGCCATCGCCGCCATTGACGACGAGTGAGCGAAAGCCGTCCCATTTCAGCTCATAGAGATGACGGTCCGACTCAAACGGCGAAGCCAGCGTCGCGAGCATGGGCTCAACGAACGCGGGGAGGAGCTTGCTGCGAGCCGGCATTGGAATCCTCATCGCCCGCTGGCTCAACGCTCTAGGCCCGTCGACGCCCGCGTGCGGGTGTCGCGGCGGCACGCTTGGCGGCGGTGCTTGGCTTCTTCAGGCGTGCCGGACGGGCAGGGGTAGTCGCGTGGCCGGCCTTAGCTTTGGCGCGGTCCAAACTCTTCCGCAAAGCCGACATCAAATCGGTCACCTGAGGCATGTCTTCCTCCGGTGGCGTTGTGATCTCCTGGCCCTTCACTTTCGCGTCGATCAGCTTGCGCAAATCCTCGGCGTAGTGATTCGTCCAGTCGGACAGCTTGAAGCCGTCTTCGCTCAATTGATTGAAAAGCGTGCGGGCGAGGTCGAGCTCTTTTTTCGGAACCGCCGGTGAATGGAGTTGTGGGGCGAGATCGCTCGGCGGCTTCACTTCGGCAGCGTATTTAAGGAATTCCATCGCGATTAGCTTTTCTGCCGGCCGCATCAGCATGATCTGCTCGCGGCCGTTCATCACCGCGGTGCAGAAGGCGTACCGCTTTTGCTCCACCATCAGCTGGTGCAGCATGGCGTAAGGCTTACCGCCGATGGGGCCGTCGGGCAGCAGGTACATCGTGCGGCCGCTGAAATAGCGCGGTGCGATGCAGGTCCGCGGGATAAACGCTTCAATTCCGATCGTCTTGTCATTGCCGCGACGCAGGGAAGCCAAGGTGTCGCTATCAACCGTCACGTACTGGTCTTTGGAAAACTCATAACCGCTTTCAATGTCGCTTTGGGCCAGCTTGCCATGAATGGGGCAATGCTTCTCATACTTCACGCGAGCGCCGCATCCTTTATGAAGCTGATGAAGGTGGACATCGCCGCCGTCGCCGCCACTGGCCGCAGCTGTAAAGCCCTGGGCCGGGATGTTGACGAGGCTGAAGCGGATGAAACCTTGCCAGACGGGGCGTGCAGCCATGTGATCTCCGATCGGGCTTGCGCCCGTACCAATTGATCCGTCCATGGATGCGTCTTCGCCGACAGCCGTCGGCACCGCCTAGTTTAGAGAGGCTGAAGCACGTTGGCTGCCAAAAACGCCCCTCGCGTCAGTTCCGATAATGTGGCCGTTCTCGTCATGACCGCACCAGCCGGCATAAGCTGACGTATGCCCGCGAAGAAGACCGCAAAATCAAAGCCAGCTAAGCCCCGGGGCCGATCTCTCGCCGCTTACGACGCCAAACGCGATTTTACCAAATCGCCAGAGCCCAAGCCCAAGACAAAGGCCACCAAGCCCAAAGCGATGTCATTCTGCGTTCAGAAGCATTTGGCCAGCCACCTTCACTATGACTTTCGCTTGGAGCACAACGGCGTCCTGCTGAGCTGGGCGGTGCCCAAAGGCCCAAGTCTTAATCCATCAGACAAACGGATGGCCGTGCATGTTGAAGACCACCCCGTCGATTACGGCGACTTTGAAGGCGTCATCACCAGCGGTTACGGCTCGGGCATCGTGCTGCTTTGGGACCGCGGCAGTTGGCAACCCGAT
>JAQGHK010000490.1 GCA_028288875.1 Phycisphaerales bacterium
TTGACGGCCGTCCGGTTTACCGGGTCTGGTCGGCCGCTCCGGCCTTCCTGTCCAATGTCGCCGGCAACGGCTCCAAGCTGCTGCGCTACCTGCGGGAGCAATGCCGCAAAGAGTTCGGGTTCAATCCTTACATCATGGTGCCCGAGGAGTGGATCAAGCTCGACCCTTCCAGCGCTGGCCCCGCCGTGGTGGATGCCGTTGTTCCTTGGTTCACACCGGTCCCCGGCCCAAATTACTCCGACTGGAACGTCCATACGTGGCACGGCGTCACGGTGGGGGCCTGTATTCCCCAATTCCGCATATCAGAAGACGCCGACCCGAACGCGCCCACTTGGATCGTCGACCCGCAGCACGGCAACACCCTCGCCCGGGGTCTGGCCGCCACCGCCAAAAACGGCCATTGCGTGGCCACGTTCATCGAAGGATTTGATGACTATTGGGAAAACGCGACCCTTTGGCGCGCCCGCAACATTGATCCCGCCGGGAATCCACTCGGCTACAAAGAAACGGGCTACGACTACCCTAATCAGCGCATCAACATCGTTCGCCGGTACAGCCGACACCAGTTCCCGCCTGACCTCAGGTTAGAAGCCGAAAGCTGCGACACCTTCTCAGGCGCGGCCCCGCAAGCCCCGGGCGTGAATCGCTATCGCAATGGCGATCTCGCCGTGGAGGAAACGAAAAACGCTGAAGGCGGCTACGACGTATTCAACGGGCAAGCGGGAGAAACGCTGACATGGTACGAAGTGCCGATCAAAGGCACGGTCCACCTGCAAGTGCGGGTGGCGACGCCTACCGCCGACGGGAAGATGCACTTCGTGATTGATGGCCGAGCACAGAAGCCATTCGTCGTCCCCGGCACGCCGGACGCCCAGAAGTGGATCACGGTGGAGGCGGGAGCGTTCACAAGTGCCAGGGAAACTGACCACACAGTCGCCCTGGTGATGGACACTGCCGGAGTCAGCGTCGACTGGTGGCAACTACAGCCGTGAGCAATTCAGAGTCTTAACAGCCGGGCGGCACATGTTTGTAAAACAGCCGTAGATAGCTGTATTGGCCAAGGCAGGCCCGTCTGACGCTCAAGCTGATTGGGGAATCCGTCAAGAACGGCATCAAGGCGAGTACCCGCTGGCTAGGCCCACTGCATCGCCGTGTCATGCCTACTGCTTCCCTCGCGAGTGGTCAAACGCCGCTTGCTGGTTGGCCTGAATGGCTTCCCAATAGCCCGCCGTGTTCTTCGGCGCTGGTTCCATGTACGGCAGTTGCCACCGCGGATGGGTGGCGACGTCGTGCCACATCCACGGGTTTGAGTAATTGAGCTTCGTCGTGCGATACAGGATCATTGCCGGATCTCCGCGCCAATCGCGGTATCTTGTGAACGCTTCGCCAACGGTGACGAAACTGCTTGGACCCTTGCCGGGGCTCTCGATGTCACAAAATCCCTGATCGGCTGTCTCGTATTAATAGGCCGGGAATAGCGAGCCCGGCAGACGCATCAAGGCGTACAGCGCGAACAAGGAGGATGGAGCTATAAGGAACCAAACGACTTTAGCCGCCGCGATGTAGGCATGACGCAACATCGTTCAGTGGCCGGCCGGTCCGTTGCAGTGCCTGGTTAGTCGGCATCCCCGATTTGCCGCCGACCGGGTCGGATGTCGGCGACGAGTTTTTCGATCTCCGCCTTAAACTCCCCACGCTGTGCCGGGTCGAAAACTTTCTGATCGAGTATAGTTATCTTGTTCTGCACGAAAGCGACCTCTTCTGCAGGCGTGCGGTGCGGACCAAACGGCATCTCGTCACGCATGCCGGAAGGCACATGCTCAAGACACAGTGAGCGATTTGTCTTCTCCCCAGCACAAATCTCGGTCATGTGAACGATGCCGGGCTTGCCGCAGACTTCGCACATGCCGCTGACGTTTGTTGTCATGGTCGACCCTTTCTGGGCACGTCGTCATGCCGAATGCAAGCATTTGATTCACAAGGGCTCTTCGAAAGGGAACTAACTCAACGCCGAAATACGGGCCGCAGAGCTTACCGCTGCGTCTCCTACCATGCGAGCCAATAGGAGCGACGCTGCGGGGCCGGCCGTTTAAACGCCCGAGTGTCGACGGTCGGGCGGGATGCACGGCAGCGGCTACATTAGGATGGTGCGCCGAGTTTTAACTTGGCTGGGTCCATCGCTTCACCACGGCGACGATTTCCGCGACATCGTATCGACCCTTGAGCAGGGTGCCGTCCGCGCCGTGCTGCACCGCAAGCAAGTTAAGCGCGTAGGCATCAAGCGCCGAATGGAAGACCACGGCCAAGCCTACATGGCTGGGATCATTTCTGATGAGCTTGAGGACATCCGGACCAGACAGCCCCGGCATCGATACATCGAGGAACACTACGCCGGGCCGCTTGTCGCCCAGCCACGCCAGCGCTTCGATGCCGCTGTTCACATATTCCGCGGTGAAGTTGCGAGCCCTCAGAATCCTGATCATGAGTGCGCATGTGTCCATGTCATCATCGACTAGCAACACGTCTACATCGCTGGGATGCGTGGTCATCTTTCTTCGTGTATCGGCGCGTGAACGCCAGATGAACGGTTAAATGTTCTTCACGCGCATCAGCCGCAGCGGGCCTTCCGCATCTGCGCGCGATCGCTCCGCGATCCGTCGTTACATGGCCCGGCTTACGGATGGGCGTGTGGCCAACCCAGTCTTGGTGGCGTTCGAAATTTACCCCGACACAACGGTCGGGCGACCGACGATCACCGAACTTGAGGCTCGCAGGCCGACAGGCCTCGCCAGCATCATTACCCGCGACGTGAGCTTTCGCCGGCCAGCGGGGGCCACTCAAAGGTAAGTTCACTGGTCACGGTGACCAGTGAACTCTA
>JAQGHK010000508.1 GCA_028288875.1 Phycisphaerales bacterium
GTCTTCGAAGACCGGGAGGCGGTTGGTCTTGGTTCCCTTGCCGTCATTGGACAAGCCCTGCTTCTCAGCCAGTTCCCGCGAGAGGTCGTGATACTTCCCGAGGTAGTGCCCGTGGGCCTGCCGGGGGTTTTCGACGCCGCGGACGGCCTCGACGATGTGGTCGCGGTCGAACACGCCCACCAAGCGGTCAATGCCTGGTGCTTCATCCAGCAGCATCGTCTTATGCCGCTGCACCAGGCAGCCGGCGACAATGACCTTCTTCAGATGGCCGGCGTCTTTCAGGGCGATGGCGTCGTTGATCTCGCGCATCGACTCTTCTTTGGATGCTTCGAGAAAGCCGCAAGTATTGATTACGACAGCGTCTGCATCGGCCGCGTCGGGAACGATGGCGATGCCGTCGGCCGCCAAGAGGCCCAGCATTCGCTCGCTGTCGACCAGGTTTTTGGCGCATCCAAGGCTGACAAAGGCGACGCTTTCGACACGGTCTGACTTCACTTTAGGCTTCGCGGGCATAACGGCTGCTGCTTTGGTAGGCAAAATGGGAGGGCGAGTTTACAAGTTATCCACAGCCCGGGCAATAAAATTATTAAAGCCCCTGTCGAAACCCGTAACATCTGATTATATCGCTAGTTACGTCCAAAATTTGCTGCTTTGGCCGGCAAACGCTACGATGGTCCGCCTATGCCCGCTCGCTCAAATGTGAAGCGTACGACACCCGTCCGCAAGACCGTCGCCGTCCCCACGGCCGGCCCGTCCAAACCCGCCCTCAAGGCCGCCGCTCGGAAGAACACCAAGCCCGGCACTTTGGTCGGCAAACCATCAAATATCGTGGGCCGTGTTCCCGTTGTCAACCCGGCCGTCGCGGCCGTGGCGAAGCAGAGCAAGTTCCTCAACGGCCTGGCCGACTATGAGAAGCTCCGCATCGTGCGTTACAACGCCGAGAACTTCGACCTCGACCGCATGCGGGCCTTGCTGAAGAAGCTTGGCAATCCGCAGGACACCTTCCGTTCGGTCCACGTGGCCGGCACGAAGGGCAAAGGCAGCACCTGTACGATGATCGCCAACATGCTGCGTGCATGTGGCTATCGCGTGGGTCTGTACACCAGTCCGCACTTGGTCGATATCCGTGAACGCATCGTCGTGAACGGCGAAATGATCAGCCAGAGCGACTTCAATAAGCTTACGAAGGTGCTCGAGCCGCTGGTCGCCAAGGCCAAGCCGATGCCGACTTACTTCGACGTGCTGACCGCCATGGCGTTTAAGTACTTCGCGGACCAGAAGGTCGATATCGCCGTCGTTGAGACCGGCCTGGGCGGTCGTCTGGACAGCACCAACGTGCTGAAACCCGAAGTCACCGCCATCACCAGCATCAGCAAAGACCACATGGCCCAGCTCGGCCACACCCTGGCACGCATCGCCGAGGAAAAGGCCGGCATCTTTAAGCCCGGCGTGCCCGCGGTGACGATCCAGCAGGACCCGGCCGTCGAGCCGGTGCTGCAGCGGATCGCCCAGAAGGTCGGCGCGCCGCTGGACGTCTGCGGTAAGAGCATTGAGTTCAGCTACCGGTTCGAATCCAGCCGCATGCTCGGCCGGCATAACCGCGTTTGCCTGACGACTGCCACCAGCAAGTTTGAACACTTGGCCGTTCCGCTCTTCGGCGAACACCAGGCGATCAACTGCGGTCTGGCCCTAGCCGTGATCGACAAGCTCAAAGGCCGTGGCATCCCGATCGACGATAACAAGGCGATGGACGGCCTGTCCAAGACGACCATCGAAGGCCGTATGGAAGTGGTCAAACACTCCACGCCCAAAGTGATCGTCGACGGCGCCCACAACGCCGCCAGCATCGACGCGATGATGAAGGCCATCGGCCAGCACATTCCGTACGACAGCATGATCGTCATCTTCGGCTGTTGTGGCGACAAAGACGTCGACGGCATGCTCGAACGCATCACCAGCGGTGCCGACAAGGTGATCTTCACCCGCGTCAACAACATCCGCTCCAGCGACCCGAACGAACTGGCCGCCCGCTACACCGAGCTGTACGGCAAGATGGCCCAGGTCGCCGAGACGCTGGAAGAGGCCCTGAGCATCGCCAACCGCGCGGTGACCAAGGAAGACCTGATCTGCGTCACCGGCAGCTTCTATCTGGTCGGCGAGGCCAAGCGTCACTTCAGTGCCGCCGCCCCGACGAAGCCCCAGATTTCACCGCTGCCGTAAGTGGCGTAATCGAACGAAACCAAGGCGGGGTCGCTTCACGCGACCCCGCCTTTTTTAATTCAGCGGTTCCTTCCGTCGCATGTCGCTCACCGAACGCATCCTCTTCGGCCTGTATGTCCTCTGCGGCCCGGTCGCGTGGGTGGTGATCGCGTACTTCATCGCCATCGGCCGCGAGCGGATGAACAAGCTGAAGAAGAATCGCGACCCGTTGCCGGCCGAGCCACCGCTGGTTTCGATCCTGGTCCCGGCGAAGGATGAAGGGCCCCGAATTGGCAGTTGCCTTCAGGCGGTTCTCGGGCAGGAGTATCCGGCGTTTGAAGTCATCGCGATCAATGATCGGAGCACCGATGACACGGGCGCTGTCCTCGACACGTTCATTAACAATGCGGCGGGTAAAACCGCGGTTCGCGTCGTTCACATCGAGTCGCTTCCCGCCGGGTGGATGGGAAAGTGCCACGCCTTGGACAACGGCGCCCGCCACGCTCGCGGCGAATGGCTCTTCTTTGTTGATAGCGACGTTCGCTTGTCGCCCGACGCACTCAGCCGCATGGCCGCGCTTTGCATCGCCCGCGAGTATGACGCACTCAGCATCACCACGACGATCGAAACGCACGCCTTCGTCGAGAAGCTGATGCTGCCGCTCTTGGCCGCAACGTGGATGACGATGTTCGCCGGCGATCAGACGAACGAAGATTCGGAACTCGAAAGGGCCGTCGCTAATGGGCAGGCCTTCCTGATTCGCCGCTCGGCCTACGAAAAAGTCGGCGGCCATGCGGCGGTGAAAGATCGCATCGTCGAAGACGTCGAACTGATGCGCACGCTGAAGCTCGCCGGCTTTCGCACGCGGTTCCTCGCCGGCCGCGAACTGGCGGCCACGCGGATGCACACGCACCTGAAACAGATGTTCAACGGCTGGGCCCGCATCTTCGCCGGCACCGCCCGCGGGCACATCTGGCAGATGGTGCTCGCGATCGGCTTTCTCGTCTGCTGCGTGCTTAGCCTTTTTCCCGCGCTGGCGATGGTCGTTCATCTCGGCGAAGTGACTAGTTTCTCTTGGTCAGGGACGCCCGGCTCATCGGTCATCATGACCACCGCACACGCGTCCGTCGGCTTATCGCCATACGCGTCTTATTGGCTGTTCGCTGCGCTCGCCCACTGGCTTCTGATGATGATTCTAGCGGGGCTGGTCTGGTTCTGGACCGGCAACTCGCCGCTGTACGCGTTGTTGCTGCCGATCAGCGTGCCGGTCGTAATTGCGATCCTGATCTATTCGATCCGCAAGGCGATCAGCGGCAAGATCGATTGGCGCGGATCGGCCGTCGACGTCCGCCAGACCAGCCGCGCCGCCAAGCCGCCGGCCTGATGCATATCCCGACGCACATTCTCAGCGGCTGGGTCGTGGGAAATGCATGCCCGCTTCGGCCGGGGGAGCGGCTGGCCTGCATGATCGCGGCGACCGTG
>JAQGHK010000529.1 GCA_028288875.1 Phycisphaerales bacterium
CGCTTTAGCCCGATCAGTCCGGCGTTACGGTCTTTCCATCACGCGTGCGTTCTGACGGCACGGCCTTGCCCTTCGGATTGGTCGCCGCCGCGACGGGGTCGTTGTGCTTCGTACCGGCGCGGCCTTCAAGGCTTTCGGTCGGGTCATGTGCTTCGCCGGCCTTGTGGCCCGCGACGGCGCCCGTCACCGCGCCCGCCACGCCACCAATCAGCGCGCCGACAGGACCGCCGATCGATCCGAGTGCAGCACCGGCAGCCGCGCCGCTGGCACCGCCAATGGCCGTGCCGTCCGGATGCGAGCCGGCCGCGCCGGTGATCGGATCCGGATTGCGGTCCGGCGAGTTCGGGGTGCGGTCGTCGCGTTCGATGCGTTTGCTGTTGTTGTCCGTAGCCATCTGATGCTCCTTAGCTGTGGTGCACGATATGTGCATCTGAAATAGCCTAAGCATCGATCAACCGGGCGAGTTGCGAATTCGGCTTCATGTTACTTTCATGGCCGCGGCCCAGCGGACTGCTTTGGCTTCGTGTTCGATGACGAATCCATCTTTGCCGTCCATGTACGCTTCCATGTCGTCAGGGTGACGTGCGGCCAGATCCCGCTTGAGTTGCGAATATCGCTCGGCAATGGCCGGGTGAGACCGCATGTAGTCGCGAAACGCCAGATGGCGGGCAACGGCCGGTGAGCCGACCTGAAATGTATGAATCTGATGGTCCGCGTGCCGGCCGCGTTGTCTCGCCTGAAGTAACGCCGCCCGCGCAGGCCGAATTCCCCCATCGCCTGATATCCCACGGCGATCAACTCGGCATTGCAGGCGCCGACACGCGTGATGTCTTTGACCACCGCCAACATGTCGATCACCGGCTTGGCGTAAATGCCGGGGATGGCCGTGCTGCCGATGTGGTGGACGTCGATGAGGTTGGCCGCCATCGCGTGCCGCACTTCTGCCGCCGCGCGTCCAAAGGCCGCGGCCCAGGCAGGATCATGGGGAACCATCGCAATTCGCGGCGGCATTGATGCTTTGTAGAGTCCACCCCGGCGGGCCGCAAGCGACGAATGGCCTCGTTGGCGATGTGCAGCGTGCATACTACGAAACTAATATTCGTAGTTGGCCAACACGATGCCAGCAGCCACCACCGCGAACACGGCTGCCGATTCAACAGCGATTTCGATTTTGCTGCGTCGATCCAGCCAGAACTCATCCGTTGCAAAAGTACGGAATATCATCCCGAGCAGCACACCAAAGCCCAGCGGAACCAGCATCAGCATGGCGGTCAGCAACAGGAATATTGTCGACCAAATGAACATTTGGAAGAAATCTGACCAGTAGGCGATCTGGATCGCGGCGAAGCAGAGAAGCGATTGGCCGAGCAGCAAACGGCTCACCATGACCCGCGCCCGCACGCCCGATCGCCGTGGCGGGCTGGCGTAGTCGAGCGGTTGGGCCGGCGAGGTGTTCATTGGTCGCTTTTATAAATTATGCACCGCCCCGCTTCCGAGGATAGTCAGCAATGCCGACTCTACGAAACTAACACGTGATGCCAGAGGAGAGCATCAAGATCACATACGCTACAAACGGCCATACCGGCATGAGGAAGAAAACACCTGCCGCCATCGCGATACGCTTTCCGAACACAATTAGAAACAGCGGAACCAGCACCCAAGCGAAAATCCCAACAACCATTCCCTGTGAACCGAAAGGCACGGAGCCGACAACGACGGCCGCATCGATCAGCAGGCCGAGCAGCGCACCCAAGGCCATCTGTTTGAAGAAATACCGTGCTCCGACGTGTGGGTTTGTCGGAGGTGGGGAGTAGTCGATGATGCGGGCGGTCTCTTTCATCGTCCGCTACGGGAAGTTTCGCGTCTTCGTAGGTTCGCAGGGTGCGAAGTGCCATCCTAAGCAACTACTCTACCAAGTCAGTCTTCGATCGTTTCAATCCGATCCGCGTGTACGATCACGAGCTTATGAGCGGGCAAAAGCGCCTCAATCTGCGGCCACGCGCGGGCGAGCGTCGCGTGATATTCTTTCAGGCGAAGATTGCCGAAGGCCAGTCTCACGATCCACGGTGGCGGCGAGGTGAGCATGATGCGGTCTGAGAAGTCGGCGTCCTTGCTGACGATCGCCATGCGGTGCTGGCGGGCGTATTCCCAGAGGAGCGTGTCGGTCGGCGAGGCGATCAGGTCCGTGGCGTGCCCGACCGGAAGAGTGGGCGTGAAGCTCAGCCGCCTCGGCAGATTTTCATCCAGCAGATAGCCGGTCAAGCGACCGCCTGCACCGAGTAATGGTGCTTCATCAGCCGGGCGGAATAGTCCAGGCAGGCCAGCACGTCTTCACGGGTCAGCGTCGGATAGTCGGCCAGCACGTCGTCGATGCTGTCGCCCGCGGCGAGGAACTCCAGCACCGTGCCGGCGGTGATGCGGGTGCCTTCGATGATCGGTCGGCCATTGCAAACGGCGGGATCGACGATGATCTTTCGCATGCCGGTATCTTACCTCGCACCAGCGAACAAGGACAAGCGTACTTGTCCTTGCCACCCGCCCTCCTACGAGGCTAAGTTCTCAACAAGTTGCAGGCATTGAGCGTGCAAATATCGATAACGACCATCGCAACAGATTCAAGAACAATCTCGGCAGCAATCCGACGTGGAAGATGAAAACTATCTGACTTAGGCAGACAGCCGGCGATGCATACGTAAAGCAGCAGAACAAGCACGCCAAACAACGTGACAACCATCATCCCCACCCCAAGTAAGATCAGGGGCAGAAGATCATGACCATTGTCATATTGGTGAGAAGCGCTCTCCGCGGTAACGATGTAAGCGACGAGACTGAGCAGAAAGAGCAGACGACACGCCAGCAACCGCCGATATCTTCGAAGACGTAAGTCAGGTCCAGCGTAGTCAAGCGAGTGACGTACGGTTTCAACCACTTTTCCTCCTAATGGCGATGGTGATTCGTCCAACCGACCTACCATTTTGTA
>JAQGHK010000547.1 GCA_028288875.1 Phycisphaerales bacterium
TCGACAGACCCCCATCTGCCGGCCAGCTCCTTTACTCTCGGCTCGACGACGACCAGTTCGACGACCAACGACTTTTACATCTCTAAGCCCGTGATCAGCATCCTGCGAACCAGCGATACCGCTGCCACGGACTACGCGCAGGTGACGATCACGGCAAACGCGGGATCTGAGCTGAATCTGCAGAGCTTCAGCTTCGACGGCGCCCGCGGCGGCGCAGCCACTCCGCGCACCTATGACGTGCGTTCCAGCGTCACGGGCCTTCAAACGACCGACCCGAGCCTGGGCAGCGGCGCGTTCGCCACGGCTCGCGGGGCCGCCGGCGCGACGGATACCCTGCCGACATTCAACTTTGATCTCTCGGGCGCGGCGTATCAGCACCTGTCGACGCTGACGATGCGGATGTACTTCTTCACCCCGACGACCAACCAGAACATTGATCTGGATAACTTCGTCTTCAATGGCACCGTCGCGGCTACCCCTGAGCCGGCCTCCCTTGCACTGCTGGGCCTTGGCGGCCTGGCTGCGCTGGGCCGGCGTCGTCGATAGACCAACCGCGGTCCGGCTGGCTCAACCCCGCTGGACCGCTTGTGACACCGTCCTGTGGCGGAACCCTTTTGGAGCCTCTTTTATGTTCGCCTCAAACCGCAACCATCGTGACCGTGGGTTCACCCTCGTCGAACTCCTCGTCGTGATCGGCATCATCGCGCTGCTGATCTCGATCCTGCTGCCTTCGCTGAACCGGGCCCGTGAGGCCGCGGCCACGGTGAAGTGCCTGTCGAACTTGAAACAGTTCGGCAACGCCCTTTCGCTGTACGCCATTGATAGCAAAGGCTACATGGTACCCAGCAGTTGGAAATTCCCGGGCGATACGAACGATCGCGAGTATTGGGGCACCATCCTTGTCAATGCGAGATACCTTCGCATCCCGGCGATTGCCGGAAGCACGACGGGGAACACGAGTCTCGATACGTCTGCCGATGCCAGTTCGGTATTCCGCTGCCCGTCAGGCACTGACCTTCGCTTCGGTGCCACTGGCAGCCCAGTCACACCAACTTCGTATAGCACGGACCAGGGACGGATGTTCACGCGGCAGTTCTCAGTATCCACCTCTGTCCGCGTCGATACCTGGTACACCATCAACTCATGGCCGCAGGCAGCTTCGGCCACTACGGCGGGCGTGAAGAGCGCGTTCATCCGCTGGCCCTTCACCCAAGTGCCCGGTTTGGTGGCGACAGCTCCGCAGAGCCTGCACAAGCTGGCGGAATTTAAGAATCCCTCGGGCCTGGTTTTCATCGCTGACGGTCTGAATACGCTGGACCAGAATCCCTACAAACTCAGTGCACGCCACAACGGACGCAAGTATGTCAACGCGTTGTTTGCGGACGGACATTGCCAAAGCCTTCGCGCCCCGGACGAAATTCCGATCGCCAAGGACACCTCGGGCAACATTAGCCTGAAGAAGTTCAGTGCCAACGAAACGCGCTTTATCCTGACCTCAGAAGAATCAGTTCCTTAATCAGCCAGCACCGCTGAAGATTCACCCTTCGAATCTGCAGGCTTGTTCCGGGCCCGAAACTACCGGGCACCAGGAACAAGCCTGCTTCATTCACCTAAGATGCCCTGACAAGAGGCCATAGATGCCCCGCGACCTAATCTTTCGATTTTTGGCAAAACGTTCTTCAGTGCATCTTTGCGTGGCGGCCGTGCTCGCTTCGATTCAGATTGCCTCTGCTGCTCCGGCCGAACTGCTGCCACCGAATGAATCCTTGTCAGCCGGCGATATCAGTGCCATCAAAGTTGCAGGAACAAACGCGGGTGATGCGTCCGCGAAGCTGGCGACAGTCCCGGGAGCTCCCGGCGGTGGAAAGGTGCTTCGGATCGAGGTTCGGAAGCGGGCCTCCAGCGATTATGAGATTCAATATGTCCTTCCGATTAACGCCGTCGACCTGAAGAAAGGTGACGTAATCTGGGCCAGCGTTCAGGCGCGCATGATCTCCACCAGCGATGAAAGTGGTGCTGGGATCTTGGGATTTGTTGTCGAGCAAAAGAAGGAGCCGTTCAACAAACTGATCCAACGCAAAACCAGCGTCACCCGCGAATGGCAGCAATTTTCGGCCCCAGTTCGCCTTTCGAAAGATGTGGCAGGTGGATCGATTCAGCTGAACTATCGTGTTGGCGGCGCTGCACAGACTTTAGAAATATCCGAACCACAGCTACTCCGTTTTACTGATCCAGCATCGATCAAACTTGAAGCACTTCCGCAAACCCGCCTGACGTACGTCGGCCGCGATCCGAACGCGCCCTGGCGGAAGGCCGCCGAGGAGCGGATCGAGCAGATCCGCAAAGCGCCACTCACTGTTCACGTGACTGACTCCGCAGGAAAACCGATCGCCAATGCGGCTGTTACCGTCGCGATGACGCAGCACGCGTTCCCGTTCGGCAGTTGCTACAACATCAGCAATATCAACGGCGACGGTGCGAAGTCTGCCGACGGTAAGAAATATCGCGATCTGTTCGCGGAACTGTTCAATGTCGGCGTCGACGAGTACGCCATGAAGTGGGGACCGTGGGAAAACCCAAAAACCCGCGCGGCCTCCCTCGACGCGCTGAAATGGATGGACGACCACGGCATCCGCGTCCGCGGCCATTGCCTGGTCTGGCCGGCGTTCAAACGAAACCCCGAAGACCTCAAGCAATACCAGAACGACCCGGCCGGCCTAGCCAAGCGCATCGACGCCCGGATCACCGACACCGCAAGCACCTTGAAGGGTCGCGTGACGGAATGGGACGTCATCAATGAGCCTTACGCCAACAACGATTTCATGAAGGTTCTCGGCGGCGAAAAGGTGATGGCCCACTGGTTCAAGCTTGCCCACGAGGCCGACCCGAACGTGCCGCTGTTCCTGAATGAAACCAGCGTGCCGACCGCCCCGCCGAAGGATCAGCATTACGACGTGCTCTACAACCAAGTGAAGATGATCCAGGCCGAGGGCGGGCCGATCGGTGGCGTCGGAATGCAGGCGCACTTCGGCACGAACCTGACGGACATCAACGACCTGCAGACCATTTACGACCGCTTCGCCAAGCTAGGTGTCCCGCTGCAGATTACGGAGCTGGACATCGATGTGAACGACGAGCAACTGCAGGCCGACTACCTGCGCGATCTAATGACGATCACCTTCGCCCACCCGAACAGCTACGGCATCATGATGTGGGGCTTCTGGGCCAGCCAGCACTGGCGGCCGGACGCCGCGCTATACAGGAAAGACTGGACGATCAAACCCTCCGGCCAAGCATGGATTGATCTGGTGAAGAAGAAATGGTGGACCACCGCCAGTCTCACCAGTGCGGCCGACGGCTCGGCCTCGGTGCGTGGGTTCCTCGGGGACTACACCGTCACCGTCAAAGCGGGCGATCGAACGCAGACGGCCACGGTCAAGCTCGCCAAGGGCGGCACGACGCTCGATGTCGTTTTGAAGTAATCGCGGAAGAAAAAAAGGATCGCTGTGAATAAGTCCTACATCATCGGCCTGCTGGCCGCTGGTTGTCTGTCCGCGCCATTTGCGAACGCGGATTGGCTGACCGATGCCAATGCCCGAATCGAGCAATATCGCAAAGGCGATCTGACCGTGAAGGTCGTCGACCAGACGGGCAAGCCCATCACCGGCGCGTCCGTTTCGGTGAACATGACGCGCCAGGCCTTCGGCTTCGGCACGGCGGTGAATCAGAACTATCTCATGAACACGTCGGACGCGAACAACGCGATGTACCGCCAGAAGCTGACGACGCTATTCAACAAAGCCACGCTGGAATACGGCCTCACGTGGCAGAACGACGTGATCCCGTCGCAGCGCGCCACGAACGACGCAGCCATCGCGTACATGCGCGGGAAAGGCCTTGATATCCGTGGCCAGCACATGATTTGGGAAAAGTGGGACCACATGCCGGCGGACATGCTGGCGAACCAGAGCAACCCGACTTACCTCAAGGCGCAGTCGCTGGCGCACATTCAGGACATCGGCAGCCATTACGCCAGCACCATAGGCGACTGGACCGTGCTAAATGAGCACTACGACAATCATGTCCTGACCGACGCAATCAACCCGACCGCCACGCGCGACACCGCGCCGGTGATGGCGGATTGGTTCAACGCCGCCAAGGCCGCCGCTCCGAACGCCACGCGCACGATCAACGACTACAACATCCTCGCCAGCAACAATCTCACGAACACCACGCACCAGACGTCCTACTTCAACACGATCAAAAGCATCCTGGCCAATGGCGGCGCGGTCAATTCGATCGGATTTCAATCGCACTTCACCAGCGCGAGCGACATG
>JAQGHK010000562.1 GCA_028288875.1 Phycisphaerales bacterium
GTTTCGCCGCGCCTGTCGTCAGCGTGACGGCCGTGCCATCGGCGCCCACGTCCGCATTGGGCTGGTAGGTGCCGCCGGACACGCTGATGGTGTCGGCCCCGCCGCCGCCGGTGAAGGCCGGGGAGACATTGGTACTGAGGCTGGAGAGCGTCAACGTGTCATTCCCCGCGCCGCCGGTGAAGCGTTTTGCTTCGACGCCGGACAGCGTGAGCGTTTTCGAACTGACCGTGATGCCCGGGTTCGTAAAGGTGGCCGCGCTGCCGCCTGCGGCCGCGATGACGATCGCCGCATCGGTCGATGTTTGCGTTCCGCCGTTGAAAACAAAGCTTGCCGCGGACACCAACGGATTCCCGTACTTGAGGTCGACGTTAAGCGTGTCATCGCCGTCGCCGCCATTGATGGTGATCGTGTAGTTAGCGAGCGTCGTTTTGTCGACGGCGTAGGTCGGCGTGCCGGTGGTCGGCACATTCTGGAACACCTGAAGCGTGTTGCCGCTCGCGTCGAGACGCAGCGTGACGGCATTGGGTTGACCGCTGGGCAGACCGATCGTCGTCGGGAAGAAGCCGAACGAACCGATATCAAACGCGCCGTAAGCGGTTTGGCTGCTGTAGCCGGCGAGCGTGGTCAGCGCGTAATTCGTCGGCCGGACGGTGCGAATCGTGTAAGTCTGACCGCCGGGCAGATCGAGCGTGAAATGACCGTTGGCATCGCTGAGGACGCTCGGCTCGGTGGCCTGCATCGCGCTGTTGTTGTTCAGATCGTCATACACCGTGACGCCGGGCAGCGGCGTATCGATGCCCGCATCATACGTCTTGCTGTTGTCGCGATCGACGAACGTGTAGCCGCTGTACGTGCCGCCGGCCAGGTTCGGCAGCAGCGTGGTAACGATCGGCGTGCCGCGGCCGGTGACCAGGTCGTAGCCGGCGCCGGCGGCGTAGCCGTTGTTGCCGGTGGTGATGTCGTGCAGGTTCGATGCGGGCAGGCCGTACAGACGCGGCAGGGTCTGATCGATACCGGTGAGGCTGCCCACGCCATTGAGCGCACGGCCCTGATTCGTCAGCGCCACCAAGCCCGCCCACAGCGGGCTCGACAGGCTGGTGCCGCCGAAATAGCCGGCGAACCAGCCGTTGGTGTTGTTGTACGAATCGTAAACGGCCACGCCGGTATTCGGGTCGGCGAGGATGGATATGTCCGGTGCCGTGCGCTGGGTCGACGACTGGGAGACGCTGCTCTGGTACGCCGGCTTCGCGATGTAATTGCTGATGCCCCCGCCGCTGCCGGACCAGCCGCTTTCGCTGACGTACGCGCCGTTGTTCTGCTGCAGCGTCGTCCCACCGACGGCGACCACATTCGGCGATTCCGAAGGGTAAGCGGCCTGCTTGGTCGTTCCGCCGGCGGGCAGCACCGCGCCGTTGTCGCCGGTGGCGGCCAGGAACGTCACGCCCGCGTGGCCGACGGGCGTGGTGAAGAATTGGTCGTAATAATCTTCGCCGGCAAAGCCGCCGTCGACGGCGAAGCTCATGCTGACGGCGGTCACGCCCGGCAGGTTGCGGGCGGTGTCGGCGCCGATCTCGATCAGGTCGTTGGTGTTGGCGCTATCCGCCACGATCAGCACGATGTTTGCCTTAGGCGCCATCGCGTGGGCCCATTCCACGTCGAGCGCGATCTCGCCGGCCCATCCGGCGTTGGCGGCCGGGTAGTTGGTGCCGCCGCGCTCATCGATTTTTTTAAACGAGGGCGGGTCCTGCAGGCCCATCGCCACGTCAAACTTGTGCAGGTCGCTGTTAACGAAATCGGCGTTCGTCGAGTCGACAAAGCCGGGATGGTCGAACGCGTCGATGATCGCAATGGTCTGCCCCGAGCCGTCGCCGGTGATGCCGCCGAAGGTGAGCGTGTTGACGCCGTACGCCTGGCGAACCTGGCTGGCGGTCAGACCGACCGGAGTTGCCGAACCGGCCCCGGTAGGCGTGGCTTGGCCTTTGGGCAGGAGCTGAACGAACTGCGTGTGAGCCACATGCCTCTTATTGACGGCGTGGCGGCCGGTCGGGTGGGCGTCGGTGGCGGGACGATATTGAATGCCCGGCGTGATCGTACGGCCGTGGCTGAAGGCGAGCATTCGCCGCGCCTCGAGCGACTCGAACAGCGACGACACCGGAAGCCCGATCGGGCCAGGCTTCAACCCGAGTTGTTTCGCCATACGTCCTCACTCACGCCCCGCCGGCCGCCGGGCCGGAAAGGTTCCGGCCCACGGCATCCTCAACCGTACCCCAAAGTCGTCGCGACTGTCGAGGTATTTCTGCACATTATCGGACCCGGGAATGAAGGGACGATGATAACAAACAGGCTGTTTTTCGCGGGGATGGGGAAAATCCTCAAACGCCGCAAGCCCCGGCCGATGTGGCCGGGGCTTGCGGGTCAGAGTCTTTCAATCAGACGAGGCGGTTTAGACGCCGGCCTGCGGAACGGTTTGTTCCTGCGGCATGCGGGCGGCGAGCGGCGTCGGCCGCACGTCTTCCGATTCCGGCGTCGGCTGGGCCAAACGCTTGATCTTCAGGTTCAGGTGCGGGTTGAACGCCGTACCGGCCGGGATCAAGTGACCAAGGATGACGTTCTCCTTCAGGCCGATCAGCGTGTCGGTCATGCCGGCCATCGCTGCTTCGGTCAGCACCTTGGTCGTCTCCTGGAAGGAGGCGGCCGAGATGAAGGATTCGCTCTGCAGCGAGGCCTTGGTGATGCCCAGCAGCAGCGTCTTGCCGCGCGACGGACGAGGCTTCTTGGCCTTGGCGGGCTCGTTGCCGGCGCTTTCGGCCTCCTCGTTCGCTTCGCGGTAGTCGGCGCGGAGGACGATTTCGCCTTCCTTGTAGTTGGTGCTGCCCGGCTCGATGACCTTCATGCTGGTCGACAGGTCATCATTCGCCCGGCGGAACCGGAACTTGTCGACCACTTCGCCCGGCAGGAACTTCGTGTCGCCGGCGTCTTCAACTTTAATCTTCCGCAGCATCTGGGCCAGGATCGTTTCGATGTGCTTGTCGTTGATCTTCACGCCCTGCGAACGGTACACGTTCTGCACTTCGGTCAGCAGGTACACATGCAGATGCTCTTCGCCCTTGATGCGAAGAATATCGTGCGGGATGACCGGGCCGCGGATGAGCGGGTCGCCGGCTTCCACAACGTCGCCGGTGTGAACAAGGGCTTCCTTGTCCTGTGGGACGTGGTGGTCACGTTCCATGCCGGTTTCGTTGCGGACGATGATGGTCATCTTGCCGCGACGGCGATCCGAACGAAGTTCCACGACACCGCTGATCTCGGCCAGCACCGAAGGATCCTTCGGCTTGCGGGCTTCGAACAGTTCAGTAACACGCGGCAGACCCGTCGTGATATCGACGGTACCCGTCGATTCTTTCGGCTGGCGAGCCAGCAGCTGGCCGGCCGACACCTTCTGGCCATCCGTCACTTCGATACGTGCCCGCGAAGGCAGGTAGTGGAAGTCG
>JAQGHK010000581.1 GCA_028288875.1 Phycisphaerales bacterium
CTTACAGATCGTTTTGCACTTGAGCAACGTCGTCAACGTTGCGAATTACATCTAGTTCTCCTTCATTGTGAATTAGTTGGTGAAGGTGTGCCTGGTCTCGGCTACCGGTTCTGCGGTGCCGCCGAGCCAGGGATCGATCAGCGGCGTCGTATTCAACGACAACGACCGCGACGGCTTCTTTGACGCCAACGAGCAGACGTCCGGTGTTCGCACGGTGTTTATCGACACCAACGGAAACGGCAAACTTGATGCGGGCGATAAATCCACGAAATCCGACGCCAAAGGCCACTATTCGTTTACGGGCTTGTCGGCCGGAACTTACCGGCTGACGCGAGTGTTCCCATCGGGCTACACGATGTTCCCGAAGAACCCGCTGACGATCAATTTGACCAGCGGCCAAGCCTTAACGAACGTAAATCTTGGGTCGTCCTTAGATATCTAAGACGTGCTTAATCGAGTGATTTGCCGTCGCCGCGCCGGTCAGCGTTTGACCGGCGCGGCGATTTTGTTGGGATATCGAGGGACCACCAATTTCGCCGGACCGAAACCGGGTCGGTGGACATGTTGTACAGTCCTATCGCAGGCATTTCGCGGAGGGCGCTTTCAACATCTCGTCTGGCGGTAATAACCCCGCCATCGCCGTCCGCGGCTACAGGAGGACAATATGAACACCGCACGTACCCCGCAGTCGCGTCGTTCGTTTTTATCGCCGATCGAATCCCTTGAAGGCCGCCGCCTTTTCGCGGCCTTCGGTCTTACTGACCTGACACCGAATATCGGCGGGGTCACCCACACCGGCACCGCCTATGGTGTCAGTAATAACGGCAAAGTTGCCCTATCTTATGACGGCGACGCGGCAACTTGGGCGGGTGGTTCGGTCACTGATCTCGGCTTTGCCGGACGCTCGCTGGACATCAACAATGAGGGCGTCGTCTGTGGTGCAGACACGTCCACCGGCACGAGCCGGCCGTTCATTGTGAAGAACGGCGTCAAGACGATTTACTCCATCGAGGCAGTGACCAACGGCGTGGCCAACGCGATCAACGCCAGCGGCGAAGTCGTCGGCACCATGCACCTTTCGGCCGGCGACCGCGGATTTTACATCCTGCCGGGCGGCGCGGCCCACGGCATCGGCGTGCCGGCTGGCTACACCAACGTGCAGGCCAACGGCGTGAATGACGCCGGCCAAATCGTCGGCACCGTTACCACCAGCGGCGGCTTGGCCCGCGGATTCATCTATAGCAACAGCACCTTCAAACTTCTCGAACCACTTCCGGGCGGCACGAGCAGCCATGTCAATCACGGCATCCAGAACAATGGCACGCCGCTGGCCTACGGCGGCTCGGCCGATCTTTACACCGACGGCACCACGCACATCTATCACGCGTGGACCGTCGGCAGTAACGGCTATGGCGCCCAGTCGGATCGCGGCGCGCCGTCGGGCACCTATGACCAGGATGCCAACGACATTAACACTGCCGGCGTCATCGTCAGCACCGTGATCGGCGGCATGTTCCCCGAGGTCGCGTACGTCAACACCGGCGGCACCGGGTGGACGTCGCTGACCGGTCAAACTGACGCCGCCTGGTCGCTGTTCGAGGCCAATGCCATTAACGATTCGAACCAAATTGTTGGCTTCGGCTTCACGCCGGATGGCGATCACCATGCCTACCTGCTGACGCCGACCGCCGCACCGGTAGAAACCGCCAAAATCAACGGCCGGGTCTTCAATGACACCGATAGCGACGGCGTTCGCGACGTCGGCGAAGCGGGCCTGGCCAACGTGACGGTCACGCTGGCACGCTCTGGCTTTGCTAACAAGACCTTCGTCACCGGCGCCAGCGGCGAGTTCTCCTTCCAGAACCTTCCGGCCGGCACGTACACAGTGTCGCAAACGCTGCTCAGCGGCAATGTCGCCACCACGCCACCGGGCGGGACGTACACGGTCGTCATCAGCGCCGGCCAGACCATTGGCGATCGCCTGTTCGGGCAGCACCACAACGAAGTGGCCGCGACGTTCAAGATCAGCGGGAAGCTCTGGAACGATACTGATGGCGACGGCATCTTCGACGCCGGCGAATCCACCAGCGGCGTCCGCACCGTGTACATCGACGCCAACGGCAATGGCCAGCTCGATGCCGGCGAAAAGCAGACGCAGTCCAATGCCGGCGGCGAGTACTTGTTCAGCGGCCTGACCAACGGCACCTACAAAGTGACCCGCGTCTTCCCGGCCGGGTATCACCTGAGCAATGGGCCGGCGGGCTACATCCCGGTGACCATCAACGGCGCGAACCAGACGGGCATCAATCTCGGTTCATCGAATCTGGCCGCGCCGGCTTTGGGATCGATCAGCGGCGTGCTTTGGAATGACGCAGACTCCGACGGCATCTTCGATGCGAGTGAAAGCGTCAGCGGCGTCCGGACGGTCTTCATCGACACCAACGGCAACAAGCAACTGGACGTCGGCGAACGGTCCGTGCAGTCGAACGGCGAAGGTCGTTACACCTTCGATAATTTGGCGGCCGGCACGTATCGCATCACGCGCGTGTTCCCAGCCGGCTACAAGCTCAGCAATAACAATGACGGCTTCGTCACCGTGAACCTGTCGAGCGGCCAAACGAAGACCGGCGTGAACCTCGGCAGCAAAGTGTTGTTTAATAACTAGG
>JAQGHK010000608.1 GCA_028288875.1 Phycisphaerales bacterium
AGCCGGCCGCTGGCCGCATCCAGCGCGAGGCCCTCCGGCAGGTTGTCGGCGGCAAACTGCATCGGCCGATCGCCAGTGGTGGCGACCAGAAACAGCAAAGGATGCCCCGGCCGAACGCCGACCGCGCGAGCGCAGTTAATCCGCGGCGCGGGCACCGGCTTGGGCGTTAGCACCTCGGCGGCCTCGACCGGCGGACTGATCGCGACCGGCGCGGCCCCGGCGAAAGCGATCATCGCCTCGGCCCAGTTCGCGTGCGACGACGTCACGCCCTGCCCGCCGGGGCGGACGACCAAGATCATCGTGTGTACGCCCTTCAGATCGACGCGAACCGGGTTGGCCGCATCGCCGACGTGCATCATGCCCGAGCGATAGGCGACTTTGTCATCGCAAATCACCTGGAACTCGAGCGGGTGATCCCTGACGTTCGGATCGTTCTTGATTTCGTCATCCACGCCGACGGTGGCGGTAAATTCAGTCGCTTGGCCGTCCAGTTGGATATGCATGCCGAATCGGGCGTGCGCACCGACGCCGGTGGCGAAAGACTTGCCGCCGATGCTCATGGTGTGGCGATCGACGCTGCGATCGGCTTGGGGATGTCCCCAGCCTTGCGTGGCTTTGCCCAAATCGAGCTTGGAAAGCGCGACGCTGTCCGCGCGGGCGGTACCTGCCAGCGTCGACAGGCAGAACAAGCTGAGAAAAACGGACTTCCGAAGCGGCTTCCGGAATTGACCCTGCATCGCCGGCGTGGCGATCGCTCGCCCTGTTGTCCAACTCATTATGTACTCCTCCACGTCTTTGCCCGGGCGGCCTGAGGGGCCGCTTGGCAGGCATGGTAACGACTGAATCGCAAGGTTCGAATTATCCCGCATCCCATTCGGCCAATAGACTCACGCTGAGGCGCGGTTTCTGCCGAAGGTGTCGACAGGGGCCGTCGCGACAATAAACTGCAAAGCCGCGACGCTGAACTCCTGCCGTTGACGTCGCATCTGGGGGACGACATTGGAAGCGGTGACCGATCTGCTTCAGCGGCATGCCACGGCCACGCCGACAGCCCTCGCGGTGCTGTCCGGCGAACGCGCCGCGCTGACGTATGCTGATGTGGCCGGTCGGGTAAGCGAGGTCGGCGAGGTGCTCCGGGCAGCCGGCATCGCCGCGGGCGACACAGTAGCCGTCGTCGTGCCGGAGAGCGTGGACACTGCAATTCTGGTACTGGCCATCAGCGCGTTCGCCGCCTGTGCCCCGATCAATCCTGCCTACAACGCCGCCGAGTTCGAATCGCTCCTGAAGAGCCTTCGGGCCAATTCACTCGTCGTGCTGGCCGGCGATCAGACGCCGGCCAAAAATGCTGCCGAACGGCTGAGCCTGCCCGTTGTGGAACTCACCCTCGATCCGGCCGGCCAGATTGGTGGATATCTCTCGGCAACTACTATCGCCGCCCCGAAGGAAGGCCATTCTCCAACGGCGGTCCGGAAAGACGCCGCCCTGCTGCTCTTCACCTCCGGCACGTCTGCCCGGCCACGGCTCGTGCCGCTCACTCACGCGAACCTGGCGGCCGCCGCCGTTTCGATTCAGTCGGCCTTGGAATTGACTGCCGCCGACCGCTGCCTGGGCGTCATGCCGCTCTATCACATTCATGGCCTGAGCCTGCTTTTCGCGACGATCGCCGCCGGCGGCTCATACATCGGCATGAGCGGCTTCACGCCGGACGCGTTCTATGACGCGCTGCGAATACACCGGCCGACCTGGTATTCCGCGTCGCCGACCATTCACCGCATCCTGTTGGAGCAGGTCACACGCCTCGGCGGCGAAGCGACGCGCAGCGGCCTGCGGTTCATCCGATCCGCCTCGGCCCCGATGCCGCCAACCCTGATCGCCGATATCGAACGCGCCTTTGGCGTGCCGTTTATCGAAGCCTACGGCATGACCGAAGCGGCCCCGCAAATTGCCAGCAATCGCCTGCCGCCGGCGGCGAGAAAACCCGGATCGGTCGGCATCGCCAGCGGGCCCGACGTCGCCATCTTGGACGACGCAGGTCAATTGCTGCCGGCCGGAGGCGTTGGCGAAATCGCGGTCCGCGGCGCGAACGTGATGGCCGGCTATGTCGATGACGCCGAAGCCAATCACCGGGCCTGGACGAACGGCTGGCTGCGCACCGGCGATCTCGGCCACTTGGACGTCGACGGCTATCTCTTTGTCACTGGGCGACTGAAAGAAATCATCAATCGCGGCGGTGAGAAGATCTCGCCGCGCAAGGTCGACGACGTGCTGTCGGCCCACCCGGCCGTCGCGCAAGCGGCGACGTTTGCTGTGCCGCACGCGGTGCTCGGCGAAGACGTGGCGGCGGCCGTCGTGCTGCGATCGCCGGCTCGCGATCCGCAGGCCATGCGCACACGCCTCCGCGAATTCGCGGCCGAACGCCTGGCCGCGTTTGAAGTGCCGCACCAGATCGTCCTGATCGATGCCATTCCGCTGGGCCCGGCCGGCAAATTGATCCGCGGCGATCTGGCGGAAAAACTTGGCCTCTCGATCGCCGGGAGCGCGGCGACCGTCGCCAGCTCCCCGCCGAGGACGCCGACCGAACGGCGCATCGCCCAAGTGTTCGCTGAAGTGCTGCGCATCACCGAGCCCGGCCGTGACGACGATTTCTTCGCCATCGGCGGTCATTCGCTGGCGGCGATGCAGGTCGTCACGCGGGTCAATCAGATCTTCCACGTCGCCCTGCCGATGGACGTGCTCTTTCGCAGCCCGACGATCAGTGAACTCGCAACGGTCGTTGCCCAGAAGATGGCCGACATGGTGGCCGAAGGCGTCGCGCGGCTGGACTCCGGCAATGCGGTCACCGGGGCCGATACAACATTGCCGAGACGCTCTGTCTCGGCACCGGCTCCGCTGTCGTTTCCGCAACAGCGGCTGTATTTCCTGGACCAAATGGGCGCGGGCGGCGCGTATCACATGGCCGCCTCGTTGCGGCTCAATGGCGAGTGTTCGCGCGACCTGCTGGTCCGGTGTCTTAGCGAAATCGTGCGCCGGCACGAATCACTTCGCACGGTATTCCGGCTTGCCGGCGAGAGCCCGGTGCAGATCATCACCGAGCCCGTCGAATTCAGTCTGCCGTTGGTCGATCTCACCAATCGTCCCTCCGCCGATCGCGAAAACGCCGCCAATCAGATCGCGATCGATACGGCTGCGAAACCGTTCGATCTCGCACAAGGCCCGCTCTTCCGCGCGACGCTTGTCCGACTGGCTGGCGACGATCACGTCCTGCTACTGCAGATGCACCACATCATTTCCGACGGCTGGTCCGTCGGGGTCCTGCATGATGAATTCGCCCACCTGTACGCCGCCTTCGCAGCGGGCCAGCCATCGCCGCTGCTGCCTCTGTTAAATCAGTACGCTGACTTTGCCGCGTGGCAGCGATCGCAGCCAAATGATCCCGTTGCGGCATCGCAGTTGTCCTACTGGACCGATCAACTGCGTGATGCCCCGCCGGTCTGCACGTTCCCCGCGCCCGGCGCTCGGCCGGCCGTGCAAACCTATCGCGGCGCGACGCACCGCACTCTGCTACCTCGGCCCGTTATCGAAAAGCTCAGCGACATCGGCGCGGCCGAAAAAGCCACGCCGTTCATGGTATTGTTGGCCGCGTTTCAGACGCTGCTATTCCGCTGCAACGCGCAGGACGATTGCACTATCGGGACGCCGATCGCCAACCGGTCGCGCAAGGAACTGGAACCGCTCATCGGCTTCTTCGCCAACACGCTGGTGCTGCGGACCTCGATGGCGGCCGATCCATTGTTCACCGACTTGCTCGCCCGCGTTCGAACGACCGCGCTCGGCGCTTACGCCCATCCCGACGTGCCGTTGGAACGCATCGTGGAAGAATTGCGCCTGCCGCGCGATCCTGCGCACACGCCGCTTTTTCAGGTGATGTTCGCGTATCAGAATCTTCCCGATGGCGGTGGCGATCGCGTCCTGGACCTGACGCCGCAGCTCTCGGCCCGCCGGCATCGAACTGATAGTGAGTCGGCGAAGTTCGATCTAACGCTCTATCTTTCCGACAGTCATAACGGCCTGATGGCGACGTGGCAATACAACGCCGACCTCTACGACCCGGCTACGGTCCAACGCCTTGCCGCACAGTTCACCACATTGCTGGAAGGGATTGCCGCCAACCCTCGTCGTGCCCTCTCCGCCCTGCCGCTCATGACCGATGCGGAACGCTACCGCGCCGAAGTGGAATGGAACGACACGGCCGCGACGCGCACGCACCGCCAGAACTTTCTTCAGCTATTCGACAAGCAAGCAGAACGCACGCCCGAGGCGGTGGCCGTGACGAGTGGCGACACCGTGCTGACGTACCGCGAACTTCATCGCCGCTCGCAAACGGTCGCCCGCGCCTTGGCCGTTCGCGGCGTAACGGCGGGGACGTTGGTCGGCGTCTGCCTGGCACGATCGGCCGATTATCTGTCGACGATTCTGGGCATCTGGCGGGCCGGCGCAGCATTCCTGCCACTGGATCCGAATTATCCTGCGTCGCGCATCGCGTTCATGTGCGCGGACGCGGGGGCTGCTTTTCTTCTGGCGGAACAATCGCGTCTTAACTCGTTGGCCACCGATCTTTCCGCTCTGCCGGGCGTAACAGCCATCGCTTGGGATGCCGCGCTGGCTAATAGCGACGCCGCGGTTGCCGCATCCGCCATCGAACCGCCGTCCAGCGACACGTTGGCCTACGTCATCTATACCTCAGGCTCCACCGGTCGGCCCAAGGGCGTGATGATCACGCACGGCAACGTCTGCCACTACGCGCAATCGATGGGCGAGGCCCTTGGCATCACGGCGGTTGACCGATATCTGCACACCGCCCCGTTCGGGTTCTCGTCGTCGGTCCGTCAATTCGTCGTTCCGCTCGCGGCGGGCGCGGCCGTGGTGATCGCGCCAAGCGACGCGGCGCGCGATCCGCTGGAGTTGTTGGGGCTGGCAAGCCGCCAGGCCGTAACGGTGATCGACTTGGTGCCCTCGCTCTGGACAAGCTGCCTGCAGGTGATTGGAGCGCTCGCACCGGCCGAGCAATTAACGCTCTTAGGCCAATCGATCCGACTCGCCCTTTCCGCCAGCGAACCCCTACCGGCCAGCGTGGCAAAGTCGTGGCATCAACTTTTGCCACAAGCCCGGCAAATCAACATGTTCGGCCAGACCGAAACGACCGGCATCGTTTCCACTTACGCAATTCCGCACGACATCATCGACGCCTCGACGATCGTCCCCATCGGCCGACCGATTGCGAACACGCGGGCGTATGTGTTGGATCCAAATGGCCAAATCGCACCGGTCGGCATCGCGGGCGAACTGTACATCGGCGGCGATGGCGTCGGCCGCGGCTACACCCATCAGCCCGAACTGACGGCCCGCAACTTCAGCGTCGACCCATTCAGTGCCGACGGCCTCGATTGCCTCTATCGCACCGGCGACCTGGCCCGCTACCGCGACGACGGCGTGCTGGAATTCCTAGGTCGGCGCGACGGTCAGGTGAAAGTCCGCGGCTTCCGCATCGAGCCCGGTGAGGTCGAAAGCGTCGCCACACAGTTCACGGGTCTGAAGGAATGCGCCGTACTTCCCGTCGCCGATACCAATGGCCACGCCGGCGCGGCACAGACGCGGCTGATCGCCTTCGTGTCGCCCCACAGTCTCGACGCGGTGGCCCTTCGCAATCACTTCCGCGGCCGCCTGCCGGACTACATGGTGCCGCAGACCATCCGCACCCTCCCGCAACTGCCCCGCACGATCAGCGGGAAGGTCGACCGCGCGGCGCTGCTGGCCGCACTTCAGGCAACACCGTGCGTCGCGGTACCCGCCGAGATCGCGTCGGCCGAAGCAGCACTGCCTGCGCCGCCGCGATCGGAAGCCGAGCGCATTCTGGCGGACGTTTGGAAGCAGGTGCTGCACCTCGATCACGTCGGCGTCGATCAGAATTTCTTCGATCTCGGCGGCAATTCGCTGGTCAGTATCAGCGTGATCGTCCGCGCCAAGCAGGCCGGCCTGCCGGTGACGCTGGCGCAGCTGTATCAGAATCAGACGATCGCCGATCTCGCACGCGTCATCAGCAGCGATCGCGGAACCACCAAGGTTGCAATTCGGATTAACGAAGAGGAAGACATTCTCGCTACGGCCGAGAGCCTTCGTGCGTACGGCCAAGAGGCCCTCACGCAGGCCGGGCTGGATGCCGCCGGCGCGGCGATCGTGACCGAAGTGCAGCTCGAAGCCAGCCTGCGCGGCCAGCCGACACACCACATGGTCAGTATTCCGCGCTACGCCAAGCGGCTGGCGACCGGCAAGTTGAACAAGCGGCCGAACATTCGCGTCGAACACGAGACGGCCACCAGCATCACCATCGACGGCGACAACGGTCCCGGCCAATGGGTCGCGACCGTCGCGATGCAGGCGGCCATTCGCAAAGCGAAGGAATCAGGCATCGGCATGGTGAGCGTGCGTCGGTCCAACCATTTTGGCGCGGCCGGGCAATACGTCTGGCACGCCGCCGCCGCCGGGTTGATCGGGCTCTGCACCACCAATGGCCCATTGATTCTCGCGCCCACCGGCGGCGTGCGTGCGACATTTGGGAACAATCCCGTCGGCGTCGGCATCCCCGCCGGCGAACGGTTTCCGATCCTGCTCGATATCGCGATGAGCGTTGCGCCACGCGGTCGAATTGGACTAGCTGTGGCGGAAGGTCGGCCGCTGACACCGGGCTGGATTCTCGATAAGCACGGCCGCCCCACGACCGATCTGGCCGATCTCGCGGCCGGACTCGGCGTGCCGATCGGCGCGCATAAAGGGTACGGTCTGGCACTGGTCATGGAAATTTTCTCAGGCGTGCTGAGCGGCGCCGGCTTCTGTGCCGATCATCACCGCGACACGCTCCACGCCAGTAAGGCCGCGCCGGACTTTGGCCACTTCTTCATGGCGATCGATCCGCAACTGTTTATGCCGAGCGCGCAGTTCGCCCGACGCGTCGATGCCCTCATTGAGCAAACCAAATCGGGGCCACTGGCCGAGGGCGCAACTGAAATTTTGGTACCCGGCGAGCCCGAACTGCGCGCCCGCGAGCGCAGTCTTCAGGAAGGCGTGCGCCTGCAAAAATCCACGTACCGCGCCCTGCTCAGCTACGCGAAAGACGTCGGTCTGAAGACGCAGATCGAATGTATCAACCGCTCGCCCGTGCCGGCCGAAACCTCCATGCGATGACGGCCGCCGTTTCTATTCCCTTCGATCGCGCCGAACTCGACGGCAGCGTTCCCGCACGCTTCGCGCGCGTTGTTGCGGCACTGCCGGATGCGTTGGCGATCTGCGATTCGAACGTGAGTTGGACTTATCGAATGCTGGATGAGCGTTCCGACCAATTGGCTACCGCCTTGCTCAGCAGCGATCCGACGCCCGACGGCTGTGTCGTCTATCTTGCCGAGCACTCGGCCGAGATGGTGCTTTGCGCGCTAGCGGCATTGAGGGCGGGTTTGCCGTACGTCTGCCTGCATCCCAAGCAGCCCGGCGCGGCGCAGGCGGAGATTCTGCGCGACGCCCGCCCGAGCGTGTTCGTCGCGACAGCCTCAAAGGCATCGATCGCCGAGGGCATGCTCGAGGGATCGACCAAGCTGCTGATCCTTGAATCGATTCCGCAAAATGGTCCAACGCCGCAGTGGCCAACGATCGCCGCGAGCGATCCCGCCGTGATTGTTTACACCTCCGGCAGCACCGGCCGGCCGAAGGGTGTCGTCAAAAGCCACCGGGCTATCCTGCACCGTGCGTGGCTGAGCGCGCGGTATGATCACCTTCGCCCGGGCGACCGCCAGTCGCTGCTGACGTATTGCAGCTTCGCCTCCGCGGAGGCCGATGTTTTCGGCGCGCTGCTGAACGGGGCGACGATCGAACTGTTCGATGCGGCCAACGCCGGGCTCGACGAATTCGCGAGCTGGATCGCCCGGCGGCAAATCACCGTGCTGCACCCGCCGGTGGTGCTGTTCCGCAGGTTTCTTTCCACCTTGGAATCCAGCGGGCAATTCCCATCGGTGCGTTTGATCGCCATGGCCGGGGAAGCGGTCACAACCAACGACCTTCAGCTCTGGCGTCGATATTTTGGCGGCCGATGCGTGCTTCGAAATCGCTTCTCCTCGACCGAAGCCGGCCACATTGCGGTGGCGTGCATTGGTTCAGCCGATGCGATCGACTCGCTGCCCCCCGTCGTCGCCGTACCGGACAAACACGTGACGGTGGTTGACGATGCCGGCAATCTCTGTCCCGATGGCGAGACGGGCGAACTGGTCGTCCGAAGCCGCTTCGTGGCCGAGGGGTATTGGCGCAATGGCGGGATCGATCGATCGCACTTCACTGAAGGCCCGGCCCATCCCGGTGAACGCGTTTTCCACACCGGCGACCTCGGCCGCCGGCTGGCCGACGGGCGTTTTGAGTTCGCCGGGCGGCGCGACGGGCAAGTGAAAGTGCGAGGCTATCGCGTTGAACTGCGCGAGATTGAACGCGTAATCCAGGAACAGACTGGTGTGAATGAAGCGGCGGTCGTGGCGGTGAACGTCAATGACGAGAATCGCCTGATCGCGTTCGTCGTGGCGGGAGCGGGCGCGACGGTCTTGCCCGAAACGCTGCGACGAAACATGACGGCCCTGCTGCCGCCATGGAAAGTTCCAGCAGATTTTCGGCTGATCGACGTGCTGCCACTGACATTGACCGGCAAAATAGACCGGCCCGCGCTGATCGCGCTGTCGGCCTTCACAGCACCGCTGACAGTCGCCCCGGTCGTTATGGAATCCGATCCGATCCTCGCCGGCCTGCTCAGCCTCTGGCGTGAGCTGCTCGGCCGACCGGCTCTCGGGCCGGATGATGATTTCTTCGATCACGGTGGCCACTCTTTGATGGCCGCCCAACTGGTTCACCGGATCAAGCAGCAGTTCGGTCAAACCATCCCCTTGGCGACGATTATCGCCAGCCCAACCGCTAGAAAGATGTCCGATTCGCTCAAGTCGACCGTCGACAAAGGCGCCCCGGATGCGCGTGACGGATCGATTGTCACACTGAAGGCCGGCATTGGATCGCCATTTTTCTGCCTACCTGTGGCCCACGCGACGGCCCTGACCTACCTGCCGTTGGGGCGGTTGCTGAATACAGATGGGCCTGTCTACGCTCTGCTTTTCCCGACCGAGGCGCTGCCGACGACGCTGGAGCAGGTCGCGGCCGGATTCGTTCGGTTGATTCAGGCCTCTTCGCCTGTCGGGCCATATCACCTGTGCGGGCACTCCTTTGGCGGCCTGCTGGCGTATGAAGTTGCTCGCCAGCTTGCCGCAGAGAAGGCCCCTGTTGGATTGTTGGCCCTGCTGGATAGCGAAGTGCTTTCATCGCGAGTGCCGCTTCCGATTCGCCGACGGCTGATGCGGCACGGCATGGATTTGATCTGTGGCGGCCCACCAAGCCTGACGCGGGGTGCCCGGCGATTGCTGAATCGACCCGCCGACGCGCCGCCGGCCAGCGCTGGGGAAGGAGAAACTGTACTGCCTGATTCGCTGGACGACCGTGTAGGCGCTCGCACGCGTCTCTTCCGGACCTACCGCCCGGGCCGGTACGGGGGGACGATCGACCTGTTCCAGGCGGAAATTCAGCCGCGCTGGAAGCGGTTTAATCGGCCGCAGCCATCCAACGGTTGGGACTCCGTCTGCGACCACGTTCGGGTGCATCCGGTCAGTGGCGATCATCTTTCGATGATGCAGGGGCCGCCCCT
>JAQGHK010000620.1 GCA_028288875.1 Phycisphaerales bacterium
TTTACTTCGCCGCGTTGAACCGCTGTTCGGCGATCTTCCAGTTGATCACGTTCCAGAACGCCGCGATGTATTCCGGGCGGCGGTTTTGGTACTTCAGGTAGTAAGCGTGTTCCCACACGTCCAGGCCGAGGACGGGGTATTTGCCTTCCATGAAGGGGCTGTCCTGGTTGGGGGCGCTGGTGATGCTCAGCTTGCCGGCCGTGGTGATCAGCCAGGCCCAGCCGCTGCCGAAGCGGGTGGTGGCGGCCTTGGTGAACTCTTCCTTGAACTTGTCGAAGCTGCCGAAGGTGCTGTCGATGGCGGCGGCGAGGTTGCCGATCGGGGCGGTCGGGCCACCGGGGGCGATGCTCTCGAAGAAGATTTCGTGGTTGCTGGCGCCGCCGCCGTTGTTGCGGACGGCGGTCTGGATGCTTTCAGGCAGCTTTGAAAGTTGGGCCAGAACCTCGTTCACCGGGGTATTGGCGAAATCCGGTGCGCTTTCGAGGGCCTTGTTATAATTGGTGCAATACGCGGCGTAATGCTTTCCGTGGTGAATCTCCATCGTTTGTTGGTCGATGTGAGGTTCGAGGGCATTGGATGGGTATTTTAGTGGTTGTGGACTCAGCGGCATGGATTGCTCCTTCGGGGGCTAGTTCTGATAAGATCGGCCCCCGGATAGCCGGAGGCCGTTGCTCCTTAAATTTAGGGCGAGTTCATCCTGCGTTCAATTTGCAAAGACTAAAATTCCGGTCAAGCTGTTCCGCTTCTGACCCGAGTCCGTCGTCGTGAGGCTTATGGGACGTGCATCCAGCAGTCGTCGTCGCGAAGAAATAAGAAAAAACCGCCCGGACATCGAGGAAACCCTCCTCGGCCGGCTGTTGCGGCCGCACCACCACGTCGCCTTGGCCGTCGCCATCGGCTTTGCGGTGTGCATTACCGCTATTTTGATGCTTCGCCCCCAGGTGGTCGGTTGGCGGGTGGGCCAATTTACACCGCACGACATCGTCGCTCGCGTCGATTTTGAATATCACGATTCCGAAAAACTGAACTCCGCCCGCACGGCCGCCCGTCTGACCGAACCTCGCGTCTACCGAATGGCCCGGATCAATCCATTTGATTCGCTGAAGGCCGAACTACTGGCCCTGCCCGAAACCGTGAAGGGGCAGCGGGTTGAGCAACTTTCTGATCCGCTGAAATCGTCGCTGGACGCGGTGACGCTGGAGAAGCTGCAGGAATATTCCGACCCGATCCGCCAGGCCGCCTGGCAGGATTCGGTGGACGTATACATCCGCCGGCTGCATGAGCTGGATCTGCGGATCCTGCCCGACATTCAAAAGAAGACCGACGCCGGCCGGAATATCCGGCTGCCAGGCATTGGCCCGGTGCGGGCGGACGATGAAAAGACGCTGTCGCCGGCCATGAAGGATGAACTGGTCGCCAAGTTCAGCACGCCGGCCCAGGCGAATTTTTCGTCGCTGCTGGCCCCCCGCGTCGCCGCACTGACGGCCGCAAAGATCACGCCGAACTTCGAACTCGACGAAATCGCCACCACGCAGGCTCAGAACCAGGCTGCCGACACGATCGACGACACACTCGGCGATGTCGCGGTGATGAAGAACATGATCTTCGTCGAGCGCGGCGAGATCGGCCCGAGCGAATACATCCAACTCAAGGCCGAGCACGACGCCTTCCTGAAGTCGCTCGGCAACGCCGTCTGGTGGCAGCGCCTCGGCCTGATGGCAACGGTGATCGCCCTGACGGTCGTCGGCAGCATGTATGTCGCGACGTATCAGCCGCGCATCGTGAAGAACCACGCCCGGGCGCTCGGCCTGGCGTCTTTGATGATTTCCATGCTGCTGCTGGCCCAGCTCACGGGCCTGGGCAGCACGCGGTCTTACATCTTCGGCCTGGCGCCGACGATCATGGTGGCAACCATTCTCGCCATCGCGTACGACCAGCGCTTCGCCATGGGCCTGGCGGGCATTCACGCGCTGATGGCCACGCTGGCGCTGGGTGAAGGGCTCGATTTCCTGATCGTGCTGATGACCGGCGTGATGACCTGCTGCTTCCTGCTGGACGACGTCCGCACGCGCAGCAAGCTGATCGAACTCGGCGGTGCGTGTGCCCTGGCCATGATGGGGGCGACCTTCGCCGCCGGCTGGCTGAACATGGACCCGATGGCGTACATCGTGAAGAACGCCATCTACAGCGGTGCCGCCGGCCTGGCCGTGGGCTTCCTGGCCCTGGGCATTCTCCCGTTCATTGAGAAGACCTTCCGCATTACGACCAGCATGACGCTTCTGGAACTGGCCGACGCCAGCCATCCGCTGCTGCGTCGGCTGAGCATGGAAGCGCCGGGCACGTACAACCACAGCTTGCAGGTCGCGACGCTGTCTGAAGAGGCGGCCGAATCCATCGGGGCGAACAGCCTGCTCTGCCGTGTCGCTGCGTATTACCACGACGTCGGTAAGATTAATAAGCCGGAATACTTCGTCGAAAATCAGGGGCAGGCCGGCAACCGGCACGTGCACCTGTCGCCGAGCGTCAGCCTGCTGATCATCATCGGCCACGTGAAAGACGGCGTCGAACTGGCTAAGGAATACGCCCTGCCCAGCAACGTGATGCCGTTCATCCAACAGCACCACGGCACGACGCTGGTGGAGTTCTTCTACCACCGCGCCTGCAAAGAGGCCGAGAAGATGGGCCCGATGGAGCAGGAGGTGCAGCAGCACCAGTACCGCTACCCGGGGCCAAAGCCGCGAACGCGCGAAACGGCTATCTGCATGCTGGCCGACTGCTGCGAAAGCGCCTGCCGCGCCATGCAGGAGCCGAACCCCGCCCGCATCGAACAGCTCGTTCACGACCTGGCCATGAAGCGCCTGCTCGACGGCCAGTTCGACGAAAGCGAACTGACGATGCGAGAACTGGAACTGATCGAACGCAGCCTCGTGAAGAGCCTGCTCGGCCTGTACCACGGCCGCATCGCCTACCCGACGGATAAGCCGTCGGCCCAGCCGTCGCTCACGCAGCCGAACATGCCGACGAGCGTCAGCAACAACCCGCCGGAAGCCAAGACGGCGTAACGGCCGTTCGGTTCAAACTGTAAACGCACAAAGGGCACGAAGATCACTTGCTGATCCTCGTGCCCTTTGTGTTCTTCGTGCTTATCTAATTGATCTTAGAGAGTGGCCTCGCGTTAGTGAGCGATTCCCTTCTCCACCGCATCGACCAGTTCCTTATCGCTCGGCTTCGTCGGGCTGGCGAAGCGGGCGTACAGGTGGCCGTTCTTGTCGACGAGGAACTTGGTGAAGTTCCAGCCGATCTTGCCGGCGAACTCGCCGGCCGTGTCTTTCTCGGTCAGGAATTTGTACAGCGGCGCCTGATCCGCACCGGCCACGCTCAGCTTATGGAACATCGGAAACGTCACCGAGTATTTGCTGGAGCAGAAGGTCTTGATCTCTTCATCCGTGCCGGGCTCCTGGCCGCCGAAGTTGTTGGCGGGGAAGCCGAGGATGACAAAGCCCTTGTCCTTGTAATCCATGTACAGCTTTTCCAGGCCTTCGTACTGCTTGGTGAAGCCGCACTTGCTGGCGACGTTGACGATCATGACGACCTTGCCCTTGTAGTCGGCCAGGTTCACGTCTTTGCCGTCGATGTCCTTGAGCGTGTACTGCAGCGGCGTGCCTTTGTCCGAATCGGCGGCGAGCGACGGCGCGTGGACGACATCATGCCCCATGACAACGGTCACGCGGCGGTAGACACTAACGATCACGACCATGCCGACGATCGCGGCAATCAGTTTCCAACCCATGTTCAATCTCCTGTTTTGATACTGGCGAGGCTCCCCGCCGGTTGATACACCTTAGACGATGGCCGTGCTCAAGGACACCGGGAGGACAACCTCGTTCGACTACATCGCCGTTGCCGGTTGTCCCCATCTTCCATACCTGGCGTACCTGAAAAAGTTGATGCCCAAGGCTGCGGCGCTGGTGAAACGCGCGCCGGAAAGCGTGTCCATCGCGCTCGTCGGCGACACCAAGATGGCGGCCCTGCATGTGGAATTCATGAACATTCCCGGCCCGACCGACGTGCTGACCTTCGAACTCGACCACGACGCCCGCGGCCGCTGCACCGCTGGCGAAATCGTCATCTGCCCCTCCTACGCCAAGCGCGAAGCGAAGAAGCGGAAGACCACCGTCAACCAGGAACTGCTGCTGTACGCCCTGCACGGCCTGCTGCACTTGAGCGGGTACGACGACCGCACGCCCGCGGATTACCAGAAAATGCACCGCGAGGAAGATCGCATCCTGATGGCCATCGGCGTCGGCTCCGTTTTCGAAGGCATTTCCGGCTCATAAGTCTCGTTTTCCATCGGCCCGCAGAAACCTGCAATCACGAATAAAGAGAAAGCCACCATGTCCGTCAGCACCCATCCCCGCCCGCAGTTGGCCCGCGAAAATTGGACGAATCTCAATGGCCGCTGGGCCTTCGGCATCGGCGACGCCGCCAGTTGCGTGAATCGCGAAATCACCGTGCCCTACGCGCCCGAAACCCCCGCCAGCGGCATCGAGGCCAAGGGCTATTTCAACACCTGCTGGTACCAGCGCTCGATCGACACGCCCAAGCTCGGCGCCGGCGCGCGGCTCATGCTGCACTTCGAGGCGGCCGACTACACCACGCAGGTGTGGGTCAACGGCCAATTCGCCGGCGAACATGAAGGCGGCTACACGCGGTTCAGCTTCGACATCACCGACGCCGTCGCCGGCAAAACATCGAGCGAAATCCTGGTGCGATGCGACGACGATCCGCTCGATCTCTCCAAGCCGCGTGGCAAGCAGGACTGGCAGCCCGAAGCCCACGCCATCTGGTACCCGCGCACCACCGGCCTGTGGCAGACGGTCTGGACCGAAGTCGTCCCCGCCGCCCGCATCAGCGGTCTGCGCTGGCGCGCCGACGTGCCCACCTGGTCGATCCGCATGGATGCTGCGACGCTGAACGCCCCGGCCGGTGCGCGTTTGCGCGTGCAACTGCGCATCGGCGAGCGCTCGCTGGCCGACGACACATTCGCTATCAACGACCAGCTCGCGGT